>JABFSD010000572.1 GCA_013140935.1 Acidobacteriota bacterium | reverse complement strand
GGAATACGGCGTGATGCTAGATACGAGACTGGCTTCAGCGGGGGAGTTCGAATCGCAAAACGGAATCAACGCGCTGGCCGTAGACACGGGCGGCAAATTCTTTAGCAACACCAACGATCTGATGGGCGTCGCGGCACAGGCTCTGAGCGATAACGAAGCGCTTTATACGCTGGCCTATTATCCGAACGACGAAAGCAAGCCGAATAACTTTCGCAAGCTGACGGTGCGCGTCAAAGGACATCCCGATTACAAGATTCGTACGCAGAAAGGCTATACGCCCGCCGCCTTTGCCAAAGCCAAAAAAGAAGTTGCAGCCACTACGCCTGATCTCAAGCTCAGCAACAAAATGGTAGAGCCGCTAGCCGCGACGGAGTTGGGTGTTTATGCCAATGTCACTGATTTTGAAATCGCCAAAGAGCCGAATCAGGCGACGTTGCAGGTCACGATTGATGCGAAGACGTTGACGTTCAAACCCAACAACGACCGCCATCAATTTGAAGTCAAAGTCGTGGTAATGGCTTTTGATGCGTCAGGCAAGCGGGTGTTTGGTTCGTCAGAAACCTTGCAGGGCAATCTGCTGCCCACGCGCAAAGCGGCGGCAGAGCGTACGGGTATCAATCTAACGAAACGGCTGGAATTCAAGCCCGGCTTTTATCAGGTGCGGGTGGGCTTGCTCGAACCCGCCACCGAACGGATGGGCACGGCCAGTGCCATCGTTCAAGTGCCCGATCTCAAACGCAAGCAACTCACCTTGAGCAGCGTGATGGTGACCGATCAACTCGCTGATTCCAGTTCACCCAATCAGGCGAATCAGGGGCCGGTAACGGTGAATGACGCGATGCGTTACGTACAAGGCATTCCGTTTTTCCGTCCGAGCCAGAACTTGATTTATTACTTTCAGCTTTATGCCAACGCCGCGCCTGCCGCGCAGCCCGAAGCGCTCAACCTTGAAACCGAAATCTGGCAGGACGATAAAAAGCTCATCACCACTCCAGCTTTGCCTTTGACTCAACGTCTGATCGGACGCGACGACAAGGCGCTCACCATCGGCGGACAACTGGTGTTGAAACCCTTTCCAGCGGGATTGTATGAGTTGCGCTTGACCGTGCGCGGACAGGGGAAAAAGACTGTTGCCACCCGCACCGTTTTGTTTGGCGTAGAAGAATAAGTCGGCGCTAGTGTTTGACGCTGCGGGCAAATACGCTCTTGCCGGTTTCACGAATTTGGAAGTAAGACTCCAATCGCGCCAGCGTATTTTTCAGCGCGTTCTGTACGTGTTTGCGCATCGCTTCAGCGGCGGTTTTAGAGCTTTCGTTGCACAGGATCGCGGCGAGGTCTTGATGGCGGCGCGGCGGTTCATCCGTGGTTTTAGGGCGGGGAACACAAAGCCAGGTCGAAGCCAGCACCTGATTCTTTTCAATCGCATCACACAGAGGCTGGCAATGCCCGCCTTCGGCAATGCGGCGATGCAGCTTTTCGTGCAGGCTCAAATATAGAAAACGATCTTTCCCGGTTTTGGTAGAAAGGGCGTCTACGCGCGCGGCCAGCTTTTGTAATTCGGCGCGTTCTGACGCCGAAGCGACTTCGGCAAAAAGTTTCGCGGCTTGCACTTCCAGGGCTTCGCGCACGACGTAATGACCGCGCACTTCGTCTTCGGTCGGAATCTTCACCCGCGTGCCGGCGCGCGGGCGGCTTTCGAGCAAACCTTCCAGTTCGAGCCGCTGCAAGGCTTCTGACACGGGCAACATGCTCATGCCGAGTTCCACGGCGATCTTGCGGCGCGAGACGACCTGACCGATGGGCAGTTCGCCGCGCAAAATCCGTTCGCGCAAAATAATATAGGCTTCAGCCGATAAACTGGCAGTTGCGAGAGTCTCTTTCATTACGAGTCCTTTGGGCAATTCCTTTGCTGAATAGGTTGATCGAACGCGGCGGAGTATGCCGAGGTAGTCGAAGGGTGTCAAGAATTTGAACTTCGCCGCACCGAAAATCTGCTATATCAGTATGCTTGACGCAATTTGTAACCGACAGCATACTGCGCGCGTCAGTTCTGACAACCAAATCAATAAGGAAAACCAGATGAGTGAACACGATGACGCGGTTACGCCCGTAACGGATGCCGCTTGGGAAGCCTTGCAGGGCGCTTATGACCTGCAAATTCACGTCGCGCCCGACGTGATCGAACGCCGCATTGACGACGTAGACCTGGCGCACGATTTTCTCGCTCGCGGCATGAAAGGCTTCGTCTTGAAGTCGCATTACATCCCGACCGCCGAACGCGCGCAGGTGGTGACCAAATGTGTGCCGGGCATCGAGGCTTATGGCGCAATCGCGCTCAACCATAGCGTAGGCGGTCTGAACCCCGTCGCTGTCGAAATCGCCGGACGTTCAGGCAACAAGATCGTCTGGTTTCCTACCGTTGACGCCGCGAACGAAACCGCTGGTCGTTTAGATGGACCCAACGTCAAGCTGCCTTTCTGGGCGAAGATTCAACGCGAGATTGCGGCAGCGGGCATTACTCGTCCGCCCATGACCGTGTTGGATGATGCAGGCAAGATCAATGAAGACACGCGCCAGTGCCTCGAACTCATCGCCAAACACGACATGATTTTGGCGACGGGACATTTGGGGCGGCACGAGATTTTTCCGCTGGTGAAGGCCGCGCGCGAGTCTGGCATCAAACGCATCATCGTCACGCACGCCGAATTTCCCTCACAAAATTTGACGGGCGAAGAGCAACGCGAACTCGCCGATTTGGGCGCGATCATCGAACATTGCTTCACGACTTATCACACCAACAAGGCGACGTGGGAATCGGTGTACGCCAACATTCGCACGACCGGCATTGAGCGTTCGATGCTGGCGACCGACTTGGGACAGAAGACGAACCCGCCCGTAGCGGAAGGCTTTGCGATGTTTGCGCAACGCTTCCTGGACGCGGGCTATACCGTTGCGGAAGTTCATCACATGGCGGTGACGATTCCGTCGGGCCTAATTCACTAATGATTCACTGAGACAGACGCACCGTTGAGAGTACCGCCTAAAGGCGGTACTCTCAACGGTGCGTCCTGTCTCAAACTGATATGGCAGATTTAAGAGGAAAAGAATGAGCTGGGAGAAAGAAAGATTGTTAGTCGTCAGCGCGCATGCCGCTGATTTCGTCTGGCGCGCGGGCGGAGCGATTGCGCTCTACGCTTCGCGTGGGGCGCGGGTGCGCGTGCTGTGTTTGTCTTACGGCGAACGCGGCGAGTCGCAAGGATTGTGGAAGAAAGAGGGCATGACGATTGAACAGGTAAAAAAGATTCGTCACGCCGAAGCTGTTGCCGCCGCAGAAACGCTGGGCGCTGAGATTCGTTGCTTTAACGTAGGCGATTATCCGTTGGGCGTTACGCCGCAACTGACCGAAGACTTAGTGCAGGAATTTCGCAGCTATCAGCCGACGTGCGTGATGACGCATACGCCGGTTGACCCTTACAACGGCGATCACGTCGAAACCTCAAAACTCACGATGAATGCGCGTGTCTATGCGCAGGCGATGGGCTATCCGAGCGAACACGGGTCTCTGGGCGCTCCGCCCGTGTTTTATTTCGAACCGCATCAAACCGAGATGTGCCAGTTCACGCCCGACGTGATCCTGGACATCACGCCCGTGTTCGAGACGAAGGTCAAAGCAATGCATTGCATGGATGCGCAAGTGCATTTGTGGAATTACTACACCGACGTCGCCAAGCGGCGCGGCACGCAGGGCGGACGCAATTCGGGCAATCCCGCGATTGTTTATGCCGAAGCCTTTCAGCGCGTTTATCCGCAAGTCACACAGGAGCCGATCTCATGAAAAACGTCGTCATCAGAAACATTCAACGCGCCGATGCTGCGTTGATCGAAGCATTGGGCGCGCAAGGTTCTGCGACTGTTTCAGAAGCGCAAGAACGCACCGGGTTGATGCAGCCTTATATGCGTCCAATTTACCCGACGGCGCGCGTCGCCGGTTCTGCTATAACAGTTTTATGCCACCCCGGCGACAACATCATGATTCACGCCGCGATTGAAATCTGTCAGCCCGGTGACGTGCTGATTGTCGCGACGACTTCGTCCTCAACTTGTGGGATGTTCGGCGAACTGATGGGGACTTCGTGCCAAACCCACAACATTCGCGGCTTGATCGTAGACGCGGGCATACGCGACGTCGCCGAACTCACGACGATGGGTTTTCCCGTGTGGGCCAAAGCGATTTCGGCGCAAGGGCCGCTCAAGGCCGTGCCGGGTTCGGTGAACGTCGAGATTGTTTGCGCAGGCGTTACCGTGCGTCCCGGCGATGTCGTGGTCGGTGACACTGACGGCGTCGTCATCGTTCCGCGCGAACACGCCGCTGAAGTCGCGCGCATCGGACAAGAGCGTGTCGAAAGGGAAGAACAAGTGCGTGCGCGCTTGAAAGCTGGTGAATACGGCGTGAACTTTCAGGGCTTGCGCGCGAAGCTGATTGAGATGGGTGTTGAATACGTGGATGAATAAACATCACGCATTCCAGTTACCACTTTTACGAGGAGACACAGTGATGAATAGATACATTATGGCAGGGCTGCTTCTGATGGCGTCGGTGGCGTATGCGCAACAACCGCAGCGACCGCCAACGCCGAACGATACGCTCAAGTCGCCCGAAGTGTTGAGCGATGGCCGCGTGGTCTTTCGGCTTTACGCGCCGAAAGCGAGCGAAGTCAGCGTTGGCGGCGATTGGATTTCGCAAGGCTTGGGCGCAGGCGGCAAGCTGACCAAAGACGAGCAAGGCGTATGGTCGCTCACCGTAGGCCCATTGCCAGCGGATTTTTACAGTTACTCGTTCACCGTGGACGGCGTGCGTACGCTTGATCCGAAAAACGCGATGATCAAACAGGGCACCACCAGTTTGGACAATATGTTTTTGGTGAGCGGTGCGGGCGCAGCCTTTCAAGACTTGCAAGCCGTACCGCACGGCGAGATTCGCAAGGTGTGGTATCAGTCTTCGACGATGAACGAACAGCGCCGTTTGCACGTTTACTTTCCGCCGGGTTACGAGGCGGGCAACGCGAAATATCCGGTGTTTTATTTGCTGCACGGCGGCGGCGATGAAGATTCGGGTTGGTCTACGATTGGTCGCGCCGGATTCATTCTCGACAATTTGATCGCCGCAAAAAAAGCGAAGCCGATGATCGTGGTGATGCCCAACGGCAGCTTGCCGCGTCCGAATTTCGTGCCGGGCGCTCCGCCTGATCCGGCGGCGAATGCGGCGTTTCAAGAACGTTTTAGCAACGAATTGCTCAAAGACATCGTGCCGTTCGTCGAGAAGAGTTATCGCGTCGTGGCGGGCAGCGCAAACCGTGCGCTTGCCGGGCTTTCGATGGGCGGCGGGCAAACGCTGCGCCTCGTCACCAACCATACCGACCAATTTTCTTATGTCGGCGTGTGGAGCGCGGGCGTCAATCCGCAAACGTCGGCTGATTTCACCCAACGCAGCGCAGCCTTTCTCGGCGCGTCGGCGAAGGTGAATGGGCAACTCAAATTGTTCTCGGTCAGTTGCGGCGAGAAAGATACGCTGGCGATCAACGGCTCTAAGAATCTGGATGAGCTGTTGAATAAGAGCGGCATCAAGCACGAATTCAATGTCACAGGCGGCGCGCATACGTGGATCAACTGGCGGCAGTATCTCAATGCGTTCGCGCCGAAACTGTTTCAGACCAGCGGCAAATAATCATGTAACTCAGGCGATAGCAAACATTGAATTGCCGCCATTCTCAATTCTCAATTCTCAATTCTTAGACAGAGAACCCGACTCTTCTGTCTAAGAATTGAGAATTGAGAATGAAGAATGGCTTTGCTCTGAGGCTCGGGTGTCTCCCGCATTAGCACAGTCTTCAAACAAATCAGGAAGCGATAGAGAACCCGACTCTTCTGTCTAAGAATTGAGAATTGAGAATGAAGAATGGCTTTGCTCTGAGGCTCGGGTGTCTCCCGCATTAGCACAGTCTTCAAACAAATCAGGAAGCGATGATGATGAAACAAAACCTTTTCATAGTAGTGGCGCTCTTACTTGCCGCGACGAATACGATGTTGGCGCAAGACCGCGTCAAAACCGCGAACGGCACAGTCGAAGGCGTGTTGGAAAAATCCGGCGTGCGCAGCTTCAAAGGTCTTCCTTTCGGTGCTCCGCCGGCAGGCGATTTGCGCTGGAAGATTCCGCAGCCCGTCAAGAACTGGGAAGGCGTGCGCAAGGCTGACAAGTTCGGCGCGCGTTGTATGCAACGCAATCTTTTCGGCGACATGAACTTTCGCGCGAACGGGATGAGTGAAGATTGTCTCTATCTCAACGTGTGGACGCCGACAAAATCGGGAAGAGAAAAGCTGCCGGTGCTGGTTTACTTTTTCGGCGGCGGTTTCATGGCGGGCGATGGTTCCGAGCCGCGTTACGATGGCGAGAGCATGGCGAAGAAAGGTATCGTCGCGTTGACGGTGAACTATCGCCTTGGCGTATTCGGTTTTATGGCGCATCCCGAACTGACGAAAGAATCGCCGAACAAAGCGTCGGGCAATTACGCTTTGTTCGATCAACGCGCGGCGTTGTTGTGGGTCAAACAAAACATTGCCGCGTTTGGCGGAGACCCTAATCGCGTAACCATCGCGGGCGAATCGGCGGGTTCGATTGCGGTCAGCGCGCAGATGGCGTCGCCGTTGTCGAAAGGCCTGATCGCCGGAGCGATTGGCGAAAGCGGTTCGATCATGGGCGCGTTGCCCGCCGCTCCGTTGACCGAGGTCGAACAGAACGGCGTCAAGTTTGCGCAATCCGTTGGCAAAGATTCGCTCGCCGCGTTGCGCGCGCTACCTGCTGATCAATTGCTTGAAGCGACTGCCAAACAGGGCGTGCCGCGTTTTTCGCCCACGGTGGATGGTTACTTTTTCCCGAAAGCGCCCATCGAAATTTATGCGGCGGGCGAACAGGCGCGCGTGCCGTTGCTGG
>JABFSD010000088.1 GCA_013140935.1 Acidobacteriota bacterium | reverse complement strand
CTTGCCGCCGCGCATGCATCAGGTCACTTCAAACAAAACGATTATCGGCATCGGCGCGAATTCAGGCTTTGCCAACGGCGGCTTGAACATCGGACTTCCCTTCCGCGAAGGCGTCACCGCGCCGCCCGCCGATGCGATCAGGAACGTCATCATTCGCAACTTACGGTTTGCCAACTCAGCCGACGATGCGATCAACATTCAGATGTTCACGCATCACGTCTGGATAGATCATTGCGATTTGAGCAATGCCTTTGACGGGCTGATTGATATTCGCTTTGGGTCGAGTTACGTCACGGTGTCGTGGAATCGCTTTAGCCAGCACAGCAAGACTTCGCTCGTCGGCGCGGATGATAGCAATGCGGCGCTTGACGTGGGACGCTTGAAAGTAACTTATCATCACAACTGGTTTGACGGTTCGATCGAACGCCATCCGCGCGTGCGTTACGGCGAACCGGTGCATGTCTTCAACAACTTTTATCTGAACAATGCGGGTTACGGCGTAGGCTGTTTTCAAAACTCCGGCTGCGTGATCGAAGGGAATTCTTTCGAGAACGTAGCCGTGCCCATCACGATCAATGGCCCGACGGACGCGGGACGCGCGGTTGAACGATTGAATATTTACGTACGCAGCGGCTCGCCCATCACAGGCGGCGCAGTGATCGAGCCGTATACGTTTTATAGTTATGTGCTGGATAAAGCGGAAGATGTGCGCGGTGCGGTGGCACAGGGCGCTGGCGTGGGCAAGTTACGATTTTGAGACAACTGCGTTCGTAGTTCCGCCTTTAGGCGGTTGGGCAACCGCCTAAAGGCGGAACTACGAACGCGCAATGGGGAGAAAAACTATGTTCCGATTACTTGGTTGGCTGACGTTGCTGTGCGCTGCGTCAGTCGCTGCACAACAACAAGAACCGCCGTTGGAATGGATTGACTCCGACACCGGCCATCGCGTCATGCGCCTTTCGCGCGATGTCGGCACGGCGAGTTTGTACTTTCATCAAAATGCTTATACGGCCAGCGGCGACAAGCTGGTCGTGACGACGCCGAAAGGCATCGCAACCATTAGTCTCAAGCCGGGTGAACTCAAGACCGGCAAGATCGAGTTGATCGTCGAAGGCCGCGCGAACTCGTTGGTCGTCGGGCGCAAGTCGCGCCAAGTCTTTTACATCAAAGACGGCGCGGTGATGGCGACGCATCTGGATACGAAAGCGACGCGCGAGATTGTGCGTAAGCCGGAATTGCGCGGCGGTTCGGGCTTCGCCATCAACGCCGATGAAACGCTGCTCGGCGGCAGCATGATTGTCGGCGGCGCACAGCCTCCGCCGAACCCTGTACCCGCCAATCAACGCGGCGACAACTATCCGGGCAAGGGCGATATGATGGAACAACGGCTGGCGGCGCGCTTGCCGATGGCGCTTTACACCGTGAACCTCAAATCGGGCGAAGTGAAAGAGTTTTATCACGCGACTGACTGGTTGAATCACGTTCAGTTCTCGCCGACCGATCCAACGTTGATGATGTTTTGTCACGAAGGCCCGTGGCACAAAGTAGATCGCATCTGGACGATTCGCACGGAAAAAGACGCGCAACCCAACCTCATGCACAAACGCACGATGGAGATGGAAATCGCCGGGCATGAATTCATGAGCGCCGATGGCAAGACGGTTTGGTACGACTTGCAAACGCCCAAGCGCCAAGTCTTCTGGCTGGCTGGCGTAGACATCGCTTCGGGCAAGACGACGCGTTACAGCGTGCCGCGCGAACAGTGGTCGGTGCATTTCAACATCGCGCCGAACGGCAAGCTGTTCGCGGGCGACGGCGGTGGGCCTAACAGCGTCGCCGCGCCGGGCAACGGGCAATGGATTTATCTTTTCACGCCGCAGAAGGACGGCCCAAATACAATGAAGCTCAAAGCTGAAAAGCTGGTCAATCTGGCGAAACACGATTACCGGTTAGAGCCTAACGTGACTTTTACGCCGGATATGAAATGGCTGGTGTTTCGTTCGAATATGCACGGCGCGACGCACGTTTACGCGGTAGAAGTGGCGAAGAAATGAATCGCAGGCAATTCACTAAAACACTGGCAAGCAGTGCAATAGCCATCGCGTTGCCTGCAGTGTCGGTGCAGGGCAAACCGCAAGTCGCCATCACGATGGATGATTTCAACCTGTTCGGCGCTACGCCCGACGTAGCCGAACAGCGCAATCGCGCTATCCTGCAAGCCTTGCGGCAACACGGCAATCTGCAAGCTGCTGGTTTCGTCACGGGCGGCAACGTCAACAGCGAACTCGGTCGCAGCCTCGTCAAAGCCTGGAGCGACGCCGGTCATCTGATCGCCAATCACACTTATTCGCATTGGTATTATCACAAGCGCACGGTCGAGGAATTCAGCGCCGATGCCTTGCGCGTCGAAACCCAAATCAAAGACCTGCCCGGATTCACCAAACTGTTTCGCTTTCCGATGCTGAAAGAAGGCGACACCGTTGAGCGCCGCGATGGCATGCGCGCGTGGCTCAAACAGCACGGTTACAAGATGGGTTACGTCACGATTGATGCCTCTGATTGGTATATTGACCAGCGATTGCGTGCGCGGCGAACAGAAAATCCGCAAGCCGACGTGACGGGCTTTCGCAAGTTTTATCTCGATCATCTGTGGCAACGCGCGACCTATTACGACGACCTCTCACGCAAAGCATTGGGGCGCAGCGTTAAACATACGCTGCTCATTCATCACAACGTTTTGAACGAACTCTTTCTCGACGACGTGCTGACGATGTTCGAGCGCCGAGGCTGGCAGTTGATTGGCGCGAAAGCAGCCTTTGCCGACCCGGTGTTCGACAAGCTGCCCAACATTTTGCCCGCCGGCGAAAGCCTCGTGTGGGCGCTGGCGAAAGAGTCCGGCAAGTTCGACCAGCGGTTGCGCTATCCAGCAGAAGACAGCGAATACGAAAAAGCGGCGATGGATAAGCTAGGGCTATAGAATGGCTGAACCGACCAAGCAAAATCTTTCAATCCTTTCGCGCCGTGACGTATTGCGTGGCGCATTAGGTTCGCTCGCGTTGCCAGCATTACTGCAAGCCACTGGCAAAGAAGTCGTGCGCGAATTCCCTTTCGGCGCAGTGCGGCTGACCGGCGGATTGCTCAAACAACAATTCGATCACATTCACGCGCACTATCTTTCGCTGTCGAATGACCGCTTGTTGAAAGTCTTTCGGCAAAAAGTCGGCTTGCCCGCGCCCGGCGTAGATATGGGCGGCTGGTATGACGCGAATGGGTTCGTGCCAGGCTTGACGTTGGGGCAATACATTTCGGGCTTGGCGCGATTGGGCGCGGCGACGGGCGATGCGGCTTGTCACGCGAAAGCGCGCGCGCTGGTGGCGGGCTTCGGCGAATTCCTTTCGCGCACTGAGAACCCTTATGCCGGAACGAACGCCGAAAAGATGTGGCCCGCTTATGTGATGGATAAATACGTCGTAGGCTTGATTGACGCCTATCGCCTGAGCGGCGTCGAACAAGCCAAACAGCTTTTGCCTGAAGTCATCGCCAAATGCCGCCCGTTCATTTCGCCCGTGAGCAAAGATCGCGTAGGCAAGAAAGACCCGCCTTACGACGAAACCTATGTGCTATCAGAAAACCTTTTCGCCGCCGCTGAAGTCACAGGCGACAGCAAGTATCACGACTTGGCGGTGCATTACTTGCTTGCCCGCGAATGGTTCGATCCGCTGGCGGCGGGGCAAAACGTATTGCCTTCGAAGCACGCTTATAGCCACACCATCGCACTGAGTTCGGGCGGCAAGGCTTTTCTGGCGACGGGCCAGGCGAAATACAAAGACGCGCTCGTCAATGCGTGGCGGTTTATGGAAGCGCAACGTTTTGCCTCAGGCGGTTGGGGGCCAGAGGAACAATTCGTCGAACCGGGGCAAGGCAAGTTGTTTGAGAGTTTGTCGAATTCGCAAGCGCACTTTGAAACGCCGTGCGGCAGTTACGCCGACTTGAAGCTCGCACGTTATTTGATTCGCTTGACCGGCGAAGCGCGTTACGGCGATGGGTTGGAGCGCACGCTATACAACACGATGCTCGCCGTCCGCACGCCGGATAGCGACGGCGGCTATCCTTACTATTCCAATTATGGCGCGAACGCGGTCAAAAAATACTATCACCGCAAATGGCCGTGCTGTTCGGGTACGCTGGTGCAAGGCGTAGCGGATTATGTCTTGAACGTTTACTTCCACGACGACGCGGCGCTTTACGTCAATCTGTTCGCACCTTCCGTCGTGACGTGGCAACGGCCAACCGGCAAAGTCATTGTCGAGCAAACCACGAACTATCCGAGTGAAGACACGACGCGCCTCACGATTCGCGCGGGCGGCAAGTTCGCGTTAAAGGTGCGCATCCCAGCTTGGAGCGAAGGCGTAGCTTTGCGATTGAATGGACGCACGATAGCAAAAGCACGCGCGGGTGATTACGCCGTGCTTGAGCGCAATTGGAAAAGCGGCGACACGGTTGAAGTCACCGTGCCGCAACCGCTGCGTACGTTGCCGATTGATGACCAGCATAAGGACGTCGTCGCCTTGCTGCGCGGCGCAGTGCTGTATGTCGGATTGAATCCATCAGGCGCTTTGGGGGAAGAACTCGCGCAAACGCCTGTCGCATTGCCTGCGGCGTTAAAGCCGATTCGCAACGATGCTTACGTGACCAGTGTTAGCGGTAAGGATTTGGTATTTGCGCCTTATTACGACGTGCAACTCGAAAGCTATAACACCTATTTCAAGCGAGTTGAGCGGCAGAATTAGCGGCAAGGCAGCATTTTCACTTACGTCTTTTGGAAGGCTTCAACGTGTCACGCGCGCCGTGAACGACGTAAAGCACATGCACTTCAACATCTTTCACGGTGTAAAGAATGCGGTATTTCTGAAAAAGCAGTTGCCTGATTTCGAGCGGGAAGAATTCGTTTTCAGGGGCGAGCGGGCAGCGAAACGGATTGTCTTCGAGCGTGAGGATGGCGGCTTCGATGTCGAAGTGCCACAGCGTAGCTTGCTCAAGTGAGTACTGGCTCATCCAGCGCGCCGCGTCTCGAATGTCACGTTTGGCGCGGCTGCTGACAATGACTTGATAACTCATGATTCACGTTCGGGTATGTTGAACTCTTTGCGCAACTCCGCAAAAAATGCTCGCGCAGGCGTGCCGTCGCCGCGTTGCATTGACTCAAGTCCTTCGCGGATGCCTTCGATTGCTTCCAGATGATCGAAAGTCTTTTCCAGCGTTTCTAACGTGAATTGCTCGAAGTCCTTTCCTTGTGCAGCGGCGCGACCGGCAATCTTGCGTTCCAGTTTGGCAGGGATGGTGATTGTCATACTCATCGTTTAACTCCTTTTGATTGCACTCAAGCGCGAGCAGGATAGCGTTGGCTCTTACGCTTGGCAATTTGGAAAAACACTTATGAAAAACCGTTGCTTGTTTGCTTTCGTTTGGCTCTTGCTAGCTGTGCCTTGTGCGTTCTCACAAAACCCACCGCGTAAACGCACGCTATGGCTCATCGGCGATTCGACGGTGAATACGCCGACGCGCGGGCAGATGGGCTGGGGCGCGGCGCTGCCGGAGTTTTTCGATCTCAAAAAAATCTCCATCGAAAACAAAGCGCGCGGCGGACGCAGCAGCCGTACCTATTTCAGCGAAGGCTTGTGGCAAGAGGTTCTCGATCAATTGCAGCAGGACGATTACGTGTTGATGCAATTCGGACACAATGACAGCGGGCCAGTGAATGACAACTTTCGCGCGCGTGGTTCGATCAAAGGCATCGGCGACGAGTCGCAGGAGATAGACAACATCCTGACCAAAAAGCATGAAACGGTTTATAGCTTCGGCTGGTATTTGCGCCGCTACATCAGCGATGCCAAAGCGAAAGGCGCAATGCCCATCGTGTTGTCGCCTGTGCCGCGCAACAACTGGCGTGACGGAAAGGTGGCGCGGGCCAGCAATGATTACGGCAAGTGGGCGATGGAAGTCGCACAGCAAAGTGGCGTCGCGTTTATTGATTTGAACGACATCACAGCGCGGCATTACGAAACGCTGACGCCTGAGCGCGTCAAAACCGATTACTTCAGCGAAGCTGACAACACGCATACGTCGCCAGCGGGCGCAGTGCGCAATGCGGCTTCGGTGGTCGAAGGCATTCGCGGTTTGGCGAATGTCAGCTTGAAAAACTTTTTGCTCACTCGTTCGTTGGCTGATTCCATCACTGTTGCCAACGTCGCCATGCAACGCCAAGCCGACGCGCTGCCCAACAGTCTCGCCGCGATTCAAAAAGGATTTGAGAATCCGCCTGATGACGCGCGGCAAATGATGCGCTGGTGGTGGTTCGGCCCGGCGGTAACGAAAGCGGGCATCGAACGCGAGTTGCGCACGATGAAAGACGCAGGCATCGGCGGCGTAGAGATTCAGCCCGTTTATCCGCTCGCGTTGGATAACGAGAAAACGGGTTTGAAAAACCTGCGTTTTCTTTCGCCTGAGTTTTTAGACTGCCTGAAATTCGCCAACGACAAAGCGCGCGAGCTTGGCCTGCGCGTAGACCTCACGCTCGGCAGCGGCTGGCCTTTCGGCGGGCCGCAAGTTCCCATCACGCAAGCCGCCAGCAAGTTGCGCGTCGCGCGCGTTGCCGTTTCGCAAGCCTCAACACCCGCGCCCAAACTGGCGGAAGGCGAATCGTTCATCGCGGCCTTTGCCGGTAACACGCTGCTCACGGCGCAAGCCGATGGCGCGTTTGCCGCGCCGGCTGCCACGCGCGAAATCACGTTTTTCATCGCCAGCCGTACTCGCATGCAAGTCAAGCGCGCGGGCTTCGGCGCAGAAGGATTCGTGTTGGATCATTACGACCGCGCGGCGCTCGACCATTATCTGAAGCAAGTCGGCGAGCCTTTGTTGCAAGCCTTTGGCGCGAATCCGCCGCACGCGATCTTTTGCGACAGCCTTGAGGTGTTTAGCTCTGATTGGTCAACCG
>JABFSD010001232.1 GCA_013140935.1 Acidobacteriota bacterium | reverse complement strand
TATGAGTACCCAGGTCGTGGCGGAATCGCTCACGCAACTTTCGCAGGAAAAAATCAAACGCGCGATGGAAGACGTTACGTTGAAATACGTCGTCGCCACGCCCGCCGATTTCGTGGTTAAAGTCGAAGGCATGCGCGATCCCGCTGGCCGCCCCGCTCTCGGCAGCGGCGAAGCGGGTTCGATGAGACAGATTGATCCGAACGCAAACCGCTAAACTCTGGGAAGTCAGGAGTCAGAATTCAGGAGGCAGAATGTTGCCCTCCTGAATTCTGACTCCTGACTCCTGACTCTTCTTATTCGCAATGGAACAAGCAAAAATTGGCATCATCGGCGGCAGTGGCCTTTATCAAATGGAAGGCCTCACCGACATTCAGGAAGTCAGTCTTGATACGCCCTTTGGCAAGCCGTCTGACAGTTATATCACTGGCACGCTCGAAGGCCAGCGCGTCGCGTTTCTCGCGCGTCACTCGCGCGGCCACAAGCTCACGCCGACCGAGCTGCCCTTTCGCGCGAACATTTACGGCATGAAAATGTTGGGCGTCGAATGGATTATTTCGGCGTCAGCCGTCGGTTCGTTGCAGGAGCAATACGCGCCGACCGACATCGTCGTACCCGATCAGTTTTTTGATCGCACGCGCGGACGGGTTTCGACTTTCTTTGGTGAAGGCCTGGTGGGCCACATCACTTTCGCGCATCCGGTGTGTTCCGACTTGAGCGAGATGATCGCTTCGTCGTGCGAAACCGTAGGCGTAAAAGTTCATCGCGGCGGAACCTATTTGTGTATGGAAGGCCCGGCGTTTTCTACGTTAGCCGAATCGCGGCTCTATCGCAGTTGGGGCATGGACATCATCGGCATGACCAATTTGCAGGAAGCCAAGCTCGCGCGCGAAGCCGAGATTTGTTATGCGACGATGGCGCTCGTGACCGATTATGATTGCTGGCATCCCGATCACGACTCGGTGACGATTGATCTCGTGATCGAATATCTCAACAAGAACGTCGTCAACGCGCAAAAGATTATTCGTGAATCGGTGAAAAAACTGGCGACGTTTGAGCAGGATTGCCAATATCGTAACGCGACGAAAAACGCGATTCTCACGCACCGCGATGCGATTTCAGACGAAGCGAAACAACGGCTGCACGCCATTATCGGCAAGTATTTCGACTAAAGACACGCAACGCTCACAGCTTTGCGCGTTCTCTCGTTCGTCTAAATTACAACGGGAGGCACGAACAGTTATGCAACCACTCAATAAAACCATCGGTCACTTTTTGGCCTTTGTCTGGCTCATTTGCGTCGGCGTCAGTACGACGGCTTTCGTCTCGCAAACGACTTATGCGCAAGGCGCTGGACGCGGCCCGATTGCCGCCGCGCGCGACCCTGAAACCGAACGCAGTTCGCAAAAGAGCCTTGATGCCGCGAAGTTTTATTTTTACAAGCGCAAGCCCGCCAAAGACGATAAAGAAGCCGCCGCGCGCGCCAAGAAATCTGTACTCGACCGCCTCACTGAAATCATTGATACGAACGCGAATTTCGCGCACATGGATCAGGTCTACTTCCTGATGGCCGAAGTTTACGCACGCGACAATCAAACTGAAGAAGCGAACAAGTTTTACAGCATTGTCGTGAAAGATTACCCCGACAGTCAGCATCACGCTGAAGCACGCCGCAAACTCGGCGTCACCACTGAAAAACCAAAAGAAGAAACTAAACCAGATAAGAAAGGCTAATTCATAACAATGTCATCACTCGTCGTCGTTGGCTCCGTTGCCATTGACTCTATCAAAACGCCCTTTGGCGAACGCGAACGCAGCCTGGGCGGTTCCGCTACACACTTTTCTGCGTCGGCTTCGTTTTACACCGACGTCGCCGTCGTCGCCGTCATCGGCGACGATTTCACTGCCGAAGACGAAGCCGTCTTTCATGAACGCAAAGTCAACATCGCCAATCTCAAACGTGTCGCGGGCGGCCAGACCTTTCGTTGGGTAGGCGAATACGGCTTTGATTTGAATACGGCTGTGACGAAAGACACGCAGTTAAACGTCTTCGCTGATTTCAAACCTGAGTTGTCACAAGACGCGCGCAACGCGCCGTTTCTGTTTTTGGGCAACATCCAGCCTACGTTGCAACGCGAAGTGCGCGAGCAATCGAACGCCAAATTCGTGGCGATGGATACGATGAATCTGTGGATTGACATTGCGCGCGACGAACTCATCAAAACCATCAACGTCGTAGACGCCATCATCATCAACGACGCCGAAGCCCGCCAACTCGCGCAGGAAGCCAACCTTGTCACGGCGGCGAAAAAGATTCTGAGCTTCGGCCCGAAGATCGCCATCATCAAACGCGGCGAATATGGCGCATCGTTTTTTACCAAAGACGTATTCTTCGCCATCCCCGCTTATCCGCTCGAAAGCGTATTCGACCCGACCGGCGCGGGCGACAGCTTTGCCGGCGGTTTCATGGGATCGCTGGCGTCCGCTGACAAACTGGACGAACACGCGCTGCGCCGCGCCATCGTTTACGGCTCGGTCATGGCTTCTTACAACGTAGAAGAATTTAGCTGCGACCGCTTGCGCCGCCTTACGCCCGACGAGATCAAGACACGAGTGCAGGAGTTTAAGGACTTCACGCATTTCGAGATTTAGTTGGATAGCCAACGGTAAAGCGGATGACTGGCAGAGGAAGTCGGCCATCTGCTTTACCGTTGGCGTTTAGGTAGGTAACGGCCATTAAAATCCTGATTCAGCATCTTCAGACGTTTCCCCAGACGTTTCCCGCACTATCTCACCACCAGCGTTTCCACTCCGATTCGTAATAATGCACCAGTGCCTGATTATCGAGCCGATTGAGTTCGACGGGTACGGCACGCAAATCGGCGGGCAAGGTGAAAATCGTCGCCATCGCTGATTGGTCAAGAAAGCGTAGCCCTGACAAAACTTCAGTGGGCAGCGTAAAGGCCGTCAGCCGTGCCAGCGCGAACCCCCATTCGCCGAATGACGGAACCGAAACGTGATAAGGCGCGACGGTGAAACCTGACGATTCGAGCGTGCGGATGATGCACCAATAAGACGAACGCGCGAGCAGCGGCGAAGTGCATTGCAAGCCAACCGTAGCCGTCGGCGTTAGTCGCTGTTTGAGCTTTTCGTAAAAATGCGTTGTGTAAAGTTTGCCGAGGGCGAAATTGTCAGGGTCTGGGAAATCAATCAGCACGGCGTCAAAAGTCTCACGGCTGTGCGCGAGCCACGTCATCGCGTCTTGATTGACGATGGCGATGCGCGGGTCTGAGAGCGATTGTTGATTGAGTTCGCGCAAGGGCACGAAATTGCGCGCGAGGTCGGTCATCGCGGGATCAATGTCAACGAGTGTGACCGACTTGACCGAAGCGTGTTTGAGAATCTCGCGCACCGCCAACCCGTCGCCACCACCGAGTACCAGAATGCGTTGCGGTTGGTCAGCCAATTGCATCGCCGGGTGTACGAGCGCTTCGTGATAGCGGTATTCGTCCGTGGAGTTGAATTGCAAATTGCCGTTGAGAAAAAGCTGAAAGCCGCTGCGTCCGCGCGTGACGATGATGCGTTGATAAGAGGTCGTGCGGGCATAAATCACTCGTCCGTTGTAAAGGTCTTCTTCCGCGAGTTGCGTCAATCGTTCGGCTTGCCAGACGCCGACGAGCAAGAGCGCGATGACGGTGACCGAACGAATGCGCAACCCCGTCACGCTGCCTTTCAGCAAAGGCCGCAACAGCCACGTACCCCACAACGCGACCGCAGCGTTGAGCAAGCCGAACACCAGCGAAGTGCGCACGAGTCCGAGTTTGGGTACGAACAGCAGTGGGAACAGCAGCGACGCCGCCAGCGCGCCGATGTAATCAAAGGTGAGTACGCGCGCGACGAGTTCTTTGAATTCAAGCTGGTTTTCGAGAATGCGCATCAGCAGCGGTAGTTCCAATCCGACCAGCGTGCCGATGGCGATGACCAGCGCATAAAGCACCGGCTGAAAGTGCTCGACGCGCGCGAAGCAGAGAAACAGCAGCGGCGCTGACCAGCCGCCCAAGAGCGCTACGCCCAATTCGATTTCGACGAAGGCGCGCGCCAAGCCTTTTTCGATGAAACGCGACAGCCACGCGCCGATGCCGAGGGCGAAAAGATACAACCCGATGATGAGCGAAAATTGCGTCACCGAATCGCCCAGCACATAACTTGCCAACGTACCCGCGAGCAATTCATAAATCAGCCCGCAGGTGGCGATGATGAGTACGTTGAGGAACAGAATCGGTGCGCGGTTCATAGGCGTCAACCGTTAATCGCCGAAGCGACGATGATCGAAATGCCGATGATGACCGCTGCCATCACGATAGCCAGCGCCGTGTTGTGATCGTGTTCGAGTTCCTTGCGAATCGAGAACGGCGACAGTTTCACCATCAGCCAGAACGCCAGGGCAAACAACGCAAGTCCCAGCAAAACGAAGACGGCGGTTTCCAATACGACAACGCCCAGTTGGTCGAGCGGCGTAATCAACGCGAAGACGGACATTATTTTCCTCCTTGATAACCTTCGTGCCAGAAATGAAAGGAGCGATACCCGCCCGGCGCATTGCGCGCTTCGGCAGGCAGTTGTTGCGGCGTGGGCGAACCCAGTTCCCAGCCGTTAAACGTGATGAAGGCATACGCCGCTACGATGGCGATGCCTAGAATTAAATAGAAACGATTGAACATAGTGAATAACTCTCTTTCGTCAGTCGTCGTCTTTCGGTTTGTAACGGTGGGGCAGGAACGGGCTGCCTTTCCAGCGATCCGGTTCGTACACCGAATGTTGATGGAGTCCGACGAGCAACGGAATGGCGGCTACGGCCAGCAACGCCCAAAAGAAATGCCAGAAGCGCGGAATCCCTTGCTGTAACTCGACCGTCGCAGAAAAAGGCGCTGCCCAATGTTCCCACTGCACTTCGATCCGCATCGTGTATTTACCCGGCGGCAAAGCCGATAAATGCGTCTCGGTGGCGGTGCCGCCCTCTGACCAGTACTCACTGCCTTCATAGCCGTCATAGTATTCAACCGGCAGCGCGAACGAATAAACCAGTCCCGTAGCTTCATTGATGAGATCGCCTTCGACGTAAGCCCACGAGTTATTGACCGGCGCACGCGCCGTGACCTTCAGGTTTTTGCGCGGCGCGAGGTCAAACGGTTCCGTGAAGAAAACCTGTGTTTCTTCACTGCCTGTGACGGGATTCAACTGCATCGTTTGTGAGTAAATCACTCGCTCATCGCTGCGTATCAAGGCGAACATCCAAATCGCAAATAGCAAGGCTGCCAAACCGGCTCCGTAAAAGTAAGTCGCGCGATAAGGGAACGGCTGGTTCGGCGCGATGTTTTGCGGTTCGGCCAAATCGGTCAGGCCGAAAGCGCGCTTGATAACCTGAGGCTCAAGGTATTTTGCCAGCCACCATTCATGATCAGGTTGTTTTTTACCGAGCTTACGATCCTTATGCGGTGTGCAGAAAAGTAAAAAAGGCGGGCGGATAAAAAGTGCCGTTTTGCGCGGCGATGCCGCGCCAGCCAGCCGGGCGAATTCGCCGACCATGAATTCGTTATGGGCGAAGCATTCATCGAAAAGTTCCAGACTGAGTCCGCGACACCGCACCTGACTCATATAAAATTCTGTTTCGTCGTCGTTCAGTTGTTCCGCCAGACTCCAATGGTTCTCGCAATGCAACAAGCGCCGAAACCCTGTCTCTTGATTGAAGAGCCAATACTCATCCTGTTCGCGTGTTTCCTGACACCAACGCAGCTTGCGCCGCAGATGGCTGGTTACGACGTAATCAACATCATCGAGTTTTCCCGTTGCTCCCAACGGCAAGAGATTCGGCGGAGCGGCAGGCGCTTCGTTCAGTTCACGCAGCAGCTTCAACTCACGCGGTACGCCGGAACGCACTTCTGACAAAGCGAAACAGTTCTTGCATACGACACGCTCGCTATGGTCAGGCGCACGCAGCACGACCGGCTTCGCGCATTGCGGACATTTGGGCGGACATTGGGAATGAAGTGCAGCGGCAGAGAGTTTCATCGGATTAGATCATCGTCCCTCTTTCCATGACGCGAACCGTGACATCGGTCGCGCCCAGCGCAGCGCGTAACGCCGCCGCCCACGTCCAGTCGGGACGCGGCTGGCAGCAATACAAATTAAACGTAGCGATTCGATGTTCGGGATAAGTGTGACAAGTCAGGTGCGATTCGCGCAGCAACACCATTCCTGTGATGCCGCCGGGAAACGGGAAGCGTTCCCATTGCGCTTCGCTCACAGGATGCAACTGCAACTCGGCGATGATCTGTGCGAACAAGGCTTGCAGCACTGCGGCATCGCGCAAGAGATCAACCGTGCAGCCCGTCGCGTCTATCACCCATTCCGTGCCGACATAAGCCATAGCATCAATCCTGTCCGATGGCCTGTCCGGCTGCGACCGCCGGAGCCAAGCCCTGATGCGGGATACCTTTGATCGCTACGCGATGCCATTTGAGCGCGGAGCCGATGACGACGATTACTAAACCGATCATCAATGAAACCGTAATGCTCGCGTTGAGAATGAGTCCTTTCGGCAAGTAATTGTTCAGCAGGTTTTGATAGCCCGCCGTCAGTTCGATGACGATGAGAAAAGACAACGGCAAGATCGTCACCCAGGCATAACGCGCCTTGCCGCGATTGATCAGGAAGGTGGTGCAAACGCACAGCGCGACGCAGGCGAGCATCTGATTCGCCATGCCGAACAGCGGCCAGATCGTCGCAATCGAACCGGTCAAAATCAGATACGTCCACGGCATGACGGCGAGAATGCTGGCGATCAGCACGCCGGGACGCCAGTCGGTTTGCGCGAACTTCGGATGCGCGAGGCCGAGTGTCTCTTGCATCATAAAGCGCGCCACGCGCGTGCCTGCATCCACCGTCGTCAGGATGAACAACGCCTCGAACATAATGGCGAAGTGATACCAATAACTCATC
>JABFSD010000063.1 GCA_013140935.1 Acidobacteriota bacterium | reverse complement strand
CGCTGAGTCCGGCGGCGACTTGCTGCGCGTAATCAATCGCTCGCTTCGGCGTAATCGCGCCCGCATTCAGTTGCGCGCGCAACTCTTCGCCCGCGAGCAATTCGGCGACGAGGTAAGGCGCGCTTTCGTGCAGTCCGAAATCATGCACCGTCAAAATGTTCGGATGATTCAACGCCGACGTAGCGCGCGCTTCTTGTTCGAAGCGTTTGAGCCGGTCGGTATCTTTGGCAAAGTCGGCGGGCAGCACTTTGATGGCGACTTCACGGTCAAGTCGCGTATCGCGCGCGCGATAAACTTCGCCCATCCCGCCTGCGCCAAGCGGAGCGATGATTTCGTAATGGTCAAGCCGGGTGTTGGCGTTTAAGGGCATTATGGGTTTCCTGTTCGATTCAATCGCTGGTGACGACTCAATGATTGCGCGCAAGAACAACTGGTCGCGGTTAAACTCGCTGAAGTCCAGCTTTTTCGCAGTATACCCGATTCCCGTGCGCGCCAACGATTCCCGTGCGCGGCGTTGATGACAGGCGCTTCTATCAAAACAATCGTTCCCTTACCAAAGCCATTGATCGCCAAACGCGCCCATCATCAACACACAATCAGAGAAGGAGTATCATCACCGGGAACGCGAGACGGTTTTCGCGTCCCCACTCACGGAGGAAATTATGTCAATCACATCCATCATCAAGTTTGTTTTGTGCCTTGCTTGCTATGCGCTCTGCCTGACGCAAAACACATCTGCACAAACCCATCAAGAATCGCTCCCGCCCCTGTTGCAAGGCATGGGCAATCATCACCACGCCATCACAACCAAGTCGCCGCTGGCGCAGCAGTATTTCAATCAAGGGCTGACCTTGCATTATGCGTTCAATCATCCGGCGGCGATTCGTTCGTTCAATACCGTTGCGAAGCTCGACCCCAATTGCGCGATGGCCTATTGGGGCATCGCTTATGCCTTGGGGCCGAACATCAATCAGATGATGCCCGACGAAGCCGTGCCGGACGCTTTTACCGCGTTGCAAAAAGCTCGTGAACTCGCGCCGCAAGCGAGCGCGAAAGAGCGCGCTTACATCGAGGCGTTGTCGCGGCGTTACAGCAAAGACCCCGTCGCCGACCGCAAGGCGCTGGATGAAGCCTACGCCACGGCGATGAGCGATGTGGCCGCGCGCTTCCCCAACGACGGCGATGCGCTGACGCTTTACGCCGAGAGCCTGATGGACACGATGCCGTGGGCTTATTGGACAAAAGCGGGCGCGGCGAAACCCGCTACGCTAAAAATTCTCAAGGCGCTCGAAACCGTCTTGCAACGCACGCCGCGTCATCCCGGCGCGAATCACTTTTACATTCACGCCGTAGAGGCTTCGCCGCATCCTGCCAAAGGCTTGGCGGCGGCTGATCGCCTGCGCACGCTCGTGCCCGGCGCGGGCCATCTCGTACACATGCCCGCGCACATTTACCTGCGCACGGGGCGCTATCACGACGCTACGCTGGCGAACGAAGCGGGCGTAGAAGCCGACAAACTTTTCAAGACGCAATGCCACGCGACGGGGCTTTATGCGAACGGTTACATCCCGCACAACCATCATTTTTTGTGGTACAGCGCGATGATGGAAGGCGCGAGCGCCAAAGCCATTCGCGCGGCGGAACACATTGCGGCCACGGTGGATCACAAAGCCATGCGCGAACGCGGCGGCGGTACGGTGCAGCATTACTTCGTCACGCCGTTGTATGCGTATGTTCAATTCGGCAAGTGGGACGCGATCTTGCGTTATGCCGCGCCGGATAAAGACCTGCGCTATCCGACAGCGGTGTGGCATTACGCGCGCGGTATTGCGTTGGCGCGCAAAGGCCAACTGCTTGAGGCCCAACGCGAACTCGACGCGCTCACGCCCATCGCATCAGACAAAGCGCTCGAATCGGTGACGATCTTCGACATCAATACGACGCTGAGTCTGCTGCCCATTGCGCGTGAAGTGGTAACCGGTGAAATCGCTTCGGCAAAACAAGATTGGCCGAACGCCATCGCGCATCTCGAAACGGCTGTGCGCTGGCAGGATGAGTTGAATTATGACGAACCGCCCGTGTGGCACTTTCCGGTACGCCACGCGCTCGGCGCAGTGTTGTTGAAAGCCGGTCGCGCCCAACAAGCCGAACAGGTTTTTCAAGAAGACTTGCGCCGCAACGCGGAAAACGGCTGGGCGCTCTTTGGCTTGCGGCAGAGCTTGCAAGCACAAGGCAAAAAGAAAGCAGCCAAGTTGGTAGCGCAGCGATTTCGTCAGGCTTGGGCGCACGCCGATCTGAGGTTGACGGCGGCGCGGTTTTGAATCGCCAAGTTTAATCAGTGACTAAGCCGTGATGGTTTCGGTGCGCACGGTCAAGGCTTCGATGCGTTTCTCGTTTACTTCATAACCCAAACCCACGCCCGCAGGCCGCGCGATCTTACCTTGCGGTGAGACGGTGACTTCGGGCGTGATGATGTCTTCCGTCCAATAGCGTTTAGAGGCCGACACATCGCCGGGCAGCGTGAAACCGGGCAACGTAGACATGTGAATGTTATGCGCGCGTCCGATGCCGGCTTCGAGCATGCCGCCGCACCAGACCGGAATGTGGCGCGCGTGACAATAGGCTTGCACCTTGCGGGCTTCGGTGTGGCCTGAGACGCGACCGAGTTTGACGTTGATGATGCGGCAAGCCTTGAGTGCCAATGCCTTGCGCGCATCGGCTTCGCTCAGGATGGATTCGTCCAGACAGATGGCGGTTTGCAACTGTGGTTGTAATTCCGCGTGGTCAAGGATGTCGTCGTAAGCCAGCGGCTGTTCGATCATCAGCAACTTGAATTCATCCATCTTTTTGAGCAGCGCAACATCGTTCAACGAGTAAGCCGAGTTGGCATCAACCGACATGGTGATCGTCGGATATTCTTTCCGCAGCGTTTTGATCATCTCGTAATCGCGTCCGGGTTTGATCTTGATCTTGATGCGTTGATAACCGGCAGCGACTTCTTTCTCTACTTTTTTGAGCATCGCGGCGTCGGTGTCTTCGAGGCCGAGCGATACGCCGCAGTTGATTTCTTCCTGCACGCCGCCGAGCAATTGCCACAGCGGTTTGCCTTGTTGTCGCGCTGCCAAATCCCACACGGCGCATTCAACCGCCGCGCGCGCCATCTTGTTGCCGCGAATCTTGTTTGTCAGCGCCGGAACGTCTTCGGGCTGGTCAAAACTTTTGCCCAAGACCATCGGGGCTACGAAATCGCGGATGAGCGTCCACGCACCGTTTGCCCATTCGTGGTTGTAAAACGGATTCTCGCCCACCGTGCATTCGCCCCAGCCGTGTTCGCCTGCGCCGTAAACCTTGACCAATACGATCTCGCGTTCATAGGTGCGCCCAAAGCTGGTTTCAAAGGGCGTGACTAACGGCAGTTTGATTTCTCTGAGTTCAATGCGTTCGATTTTCATTTTTTTCGATTGGAGGGTTTATTTTTCTCAGCGTCTTTGTTCGTGCCAAAGCCGATGCGACGATTGGTTTTTTGCGGCGCGGCAGGCGCAGGTTCATCAACAAGGAAATCACCTGAAAGACCACCTGAAATTGCGTATCGTATTTGCTTTCCAACACTGCCAGCTTTTCCGCCAGTTCCTGATTCGTTACCAGCAATTCACGCAGTTTCACGAAAGCCCGCATGATCGCAATGTTGGCCTGAATCGCGCGTTCGCTGTTGAGTACGCTGGAAAGCATTGCTACGCCTTGTTCGGTAAAAACATAAGGCAAATAGCGGCGACCACCACGCCCTGTCTTTGAGATTCCAATTTGGAATCTCAAAGCTTCCGCTTCTTGCTCACTCAACTGAAACATAAAGTCTTCAGGAAACCGCACCAAGTTGCGCTTAACTGCTTTGTTCAAGTTGAAGGTCTCAACGCCATAAAGTTCTGCCAATCGCTGTCCAGCATCACTTTCTGTTCGCGCAGCAAATAAATCTTCCGCTCAATCAATTCCGGCGGAATCGGCAAAGTTGGCAAAGTGGTTTGTTTCGGCATATCAAAAGACCATCTCTTGATTTGGTTGAGTTTGTTCTTTGAGGTCACAAATTGTGACCTCAAAACGCCATACATATCAGGCGCTATCGCATCTCTATGCCTTCATCGGGATAAAACAAATAGCGACTGTTACCGCCGTCGCGTCCTGGCTCGAAGCCCGCGCAATACAATCCGTCAGCCAAACATTTATGAAAACCGGCGCGCGCTTTGAGTTGCCAGGCGCGGGCGGCGTCCATGTTGCGGCGCTTCATAGCTTCGATGTCGTAAGGGATTTCGACCGCCGCAACAGGATCGTCCTGACGCTGCACGCCGTTGAGCGCGTTGGCGACGTGGCGCGATTGCACCCACCATTCGATAAACAACCGATCGGTATCCAAGCCGCGATGCAAGGCGCTGGTGCTGCGATTGCCGTAATAGTTGGGAAAGTAAGTGCGCACGACGCCGCCGAGTTTGACGATGTTCAGATAGGCGTTGCGCGATTGCAGCGGATCGAACGTCCATTTGATCGGCGTGATATTGCGCATGCGCGCGTGGTCGCGTTGCGCGAGTTTGAGTTTCATGCCGAGGCCCACGTTTTGCCATTCGGGCAATACGGCGGCCATGTGCGAATAGATGTAAGGCCGATTGCCGTCATCGAAAGCCGGCAGCGCGTAAGAGAAACCCAGCAGTTGTTCGTCTTCCGTCGAGAACGCGCCGTAAGTGAAGCCGCCGCTGTGATGCGTGATGACGAAGGAACGCACGGGCGTCAGGTCTACTTCAGAAAATTGCCAGACGGTGCGCTGCAGGTCTACGCACGCGGCAAAGTCGTCCACCGATTCGCACAGGCGAATTTCGTATTCAGGCAGCGGGCCTTCGGGATAAGCAGTGTCGTATCCAAGATTGGAGTTCATACGGATTGGAGTTCATACGTTTATCGCAGGAAGTCTTCGAGTTGCACCGAAGCCTCGGTCTTTTCGTCGCGGTATTTCACGATCACGGGCGCGTAAACCGACAAGCCCCAGTCTTTCGCCGCGCCGACCGTAATCGAACGCGCGCCCGGCACGACGACGGCTCCGGCGGGAACTTCCAACGGCTTATCGCCTTCGCGGCGATAGATCACGCCTTTGACCGCGTCGAAGAGCGGCGTGCCGCCGGTGAGGATTACGCCCGAACCGAGAATCGCGCCTGCGCGCACAATCGTGCCTTCATAAACGCCACAATTGCCGCCGACCAGCACATCGTCTTCGATGATGACGGGCAGCGCGCCGACGGGTTCGAGCACACCGCCGATTTGCGCCGCGGCGCTGAGGTGGCAACGCTTGCCGATTTGCGCGCACGAACCGACGAGCGCGTGCGAATCAACCATTGTGCCGTCGTCAACATAAGCGCCTACGTTGATATAAGCGGGCGGCATGATCGTCACGCTTTGTCCCAGATAAGCGCCGTCGCGTACGGATGAGCCGCCGGGCACGATGCGTACGCCGCTGTTGATGGTTAATCGCTTGGTCGGATAAGTGTCTTTGTCGAAAAAACGAAACGAATCGTCTATCGAATAATCAATCATTCCACCCAGGCGAAAGCCCAACAGGATGCCGCGTTTTACCCACGGATGAACCTGCCACGTACCGTCTTCGTTGCGGCTCGCGGCGCGCAACTGTCCCTTATTCAAAGCCGCTTTGAATTCGGTGAAGACCGCGCGGGCTTCCTGTTTTTTGTCTTCAGTTAGTTCAGCGGCGGGGATGGAAAAATACGTTTCAATTTGCGTTTCAAGAGTTACTGCCATCGTGAATTTATTCGTCTTTCGTTTTTATCAGCCACGAATTTTCACGAATTTTCACGAATGGTCTAAGGCTTCGACCTTCGTGTGAATTCGTGTGAATTGGTGGCTGAAGAATTTGCTATTCGCTTTGTTGTTTGAGCCAATTGTCAATCACTGAATAAGCCGCACGCGGCACTTCATGCACGGCGTCAAAGAAGTGCAACGCGACTGATTTAGCCCGTGATTGCAAGGCTTCGGCATTCTGCCGCATGCGTTCTGTGGTGTAAAACTCATCGCGTTCGGCGGCGACATAGAGCACATCCACGGCATCCGCAGCGTATTTTCCTTCGGTCGCCCAATCGCCGGGGATGCCGCCCGCGATGGCTACGACGCCACGAATGAGTTCGGGATGCGTGAAGGCGAAGCGGAAGTTGACGCCTACGGCTTGCGAAAAGCCGAGCAGGAAAACGCGCTGCGGATCAATCGAGCCAGCGGCGGTTTGTTCGGCGATGACTTGCTTGATTAAGCGATGATGCAACGCGACGGATTCTTCCGGTTTGAAATTGCTCAACCAGCCAAAGCCGTAACCGAGTTGCGGTTTTTCTTTCGTCGGCATCACCAGATGATGATGCGGGCCTTGCAACGCAGCGATGACGAAATCGGTTTCGTTGATGCGCCGCATGACTTTCATCATCGAACTTTTGTCTCCGCCGTAACCATGCAAGGCAATCACCAACGGTTTGGGCTGCGGGCCATCGGGCACGTACAAATCGTAGTAACACGCGAATTCCTGCACGAGGTGGTGTTCCGTTGTTTGACTCATTTCCAACTTTCCTTTACCGGTCATGCGTAGCTCCGTTCGTAATCATACTCCGCTGCGAGACGAGCGGCCTCTTTGACCGCCGCCAGTGGAATGCCGAAATCACGCGCAACCTGTTGCGCAGCTTTGCCGCGCCGCAAACGTCCGGCCACTGCGCCAGCGGTAACGCGCGTATGTTTGATCGTCGGCAATCCGCTTTGCACGTTGGGTTGAATCACGACGTACTTGCCGAGCGGATAATAGGCCATCGCAACCCCATTGACCTCTTCGTTAACCAATGGCGGGAGCGCCGTGGCAGAAATTCTCTTCCCTTTTACAAAAGCCATTATGAACCTGTGGACGTGGCGCGGGCTTCAGCCTGCGAGACGTAGCGTGGACTTCAGTCCGCGCGAAACTCACAATCACGCGGACT
>JABFSD010001158.1 GCA_013140935.1 Acidobacteriota bacterium | reverse complement strand
GCACGCGACGCGCGTGAGTTCGAGTTCGACGAGTTTTTCCTGCAAGCGCACTTGCAACGGCAGCAAGACTTGCGCGTCGCGTGCGGCGTAATCCAACTGGGATTCACTTAACGTGCTCGAAGACCAGTCGCTGCGTTGTTCTTCTTTGTCGAGCGATTGACCGAGCCAGCGTTGCACCACGCTCGCCAAGCTGTGGCGGACGGATTCATCGCCCGCCGCAATCAACTGGCTGGCGAGATAAGTGTCGAAGATGCCGTGCAAGCGAATGCCGCAATGCTTGCGCAAAAACTTCGCATCGAATTTGGCGTTGTGTGCGACCTTGAGCGGTTGCGGCGCGGCGAGCAATTCAAACAGTGGTTGAATTTGGGCGAGCGGCGTTTCAAACAGGTCTACGATAAAGCTCTGCGTCGGCGTAGCGAGTTGCAACAACCGCAAGCGTGCGGTGTGCGGGTCGAGTCCGGTAGTTTCGGTATCGAGGCCGATGACGGGCGCACGACTCAAGGTCGCAGCCGCTTGGCTGATTTCAGTGTCGGTCGAAATGCGTTGATAGTGCGAGATAGCCAGAGAAACTCATTTCTAAATCAAGACACAAAAGAATTAGACAGGATTCACAGGATTTTCAGGATTCACAGGATGGAAGGGAAAGCTGGAATGTGCATGCTCGTTGCTCAATCCTGTCAATCCTGAAAATCCTGTGAATCCTGTCTAGTTCTTTTGTGTCCCAATGTTAAGCGTTTGGTTTATTCGTAATTCTGCCGTTGCTGAAAGTGCCGTGAGGCATAACTGTTCGGCATTGGGCGGACGCTGTTGCGAAACACGAAGACCAGCACCATGCCCGCGACGAAGCCGCCAACGTGTGCCATATAGGCTACGCCGCCGCCTTCGCGTCCGAGTTGGCCGAATCCGCCGATGAATTGCAGCAAGCCCCAGAGGCCGACGACGACAATCGCGGGAACCATCGTTACGCTGTAACCCATCATTACGCGAATACCTTTTTGCGGAAACAGAATCAGATAGGCCCCCAGCACACCCGCAATCGCGCCTGAAGCGCCCAAGTTCGGGATGATCGAATTCGGCCCAACGGCGATTTGCGCGATGCTGGCGAGCAAGCCGGTCAACAAATAAAACATCAAAAATTTTGCGTGCCCCATGCGGTCTTCGACGTTGTCGCCGAAGATCCAGAGGTAAAGCATATTGCCGCCGATGTGCGCGATGTCGCCGTGCATAAACATCGCCGAGAGCAACGTCAAATACACCGGCGAAGGGCTGTCGAACAATCGCACTTGCCCGCCGCCTATGTTAAACGCACCGATCAAGTCTTGTCCGGTCGTGATTTCGCGCGGCACGTAACTCCAGGCATACGTGAAAGGGTTGTTGCCTAACTGCTGCAACAACACAAAGACCAGAATATTGATTCCGACCAGCGCGTAAGTGACATACGGCGTAATCGTGCGATCAGAATTGTCATCCCCCAGCGGCATTAACATTGATGAATCTCCTCAAGGAATACGGAATTCCGAATTCGGAAGAAAAGCAAAGTCGTTCGGTCTTCCGAATTCCGACTCCCGAATTCCTTTTAGCGTGTTCCCCATTTCAGTTTGGTTCTCAGCACTTCAAAGTAATTGCGTTGTGGGGGGCGAATCAGGTCAAACGTAATTTCGCTGCGGCGAATCACGACGCAGTCATGGTGCAGCAGCGGAAAGCCGACTTGCCCGTCGAGCGTGAGCAGCAATTCATCGTCGGCACGTTTGAATACGAACTCGATCTTGCTGTCACCCGGCACGACGACCGGACGATTCGAAAGCAGTTGCGGGCAAATCGGCGTCAACAGCATCGCCGGAATTTCAGGATGTACGAGCGGCCCGCCTGCCGATAACGAATACGCTGTCGAGCCGGTCGGCGTGGCTACGATCATTCCATCGGCGCGAAACGTATTCACGAATTGATCGTTGAC
Source organism: Acidobacteriota bacterium (assembly GCA_013140935.1). GTDB lineage: Bacteria > Acidobacteriota > Blastocatellia > RBC074 > RBC074 > JACPYM01. The sequence goes on along the minus strand of JABFSD010001158.1, from coordinate 5,053 downwards.
GTAACAATCCAACTCGATCATCCGCACCGGATGGCTGCGGTTGATGACCGCCTCGTTGAGCGCGCGCGGTTGCGTGAGGCGTTCACCCGCCCGCTCGACCTGCACGTCTAACAGCATGCGCTGGTCAATCGCGTAACCGCCGTGCCGCAGGCTTTCGAGCGCAGGGAAAAGTTCTTCGAGGGGGAATTCGGTCAGGTAACCCAGCCAGCCGAAATTAACGCCGAGTACGGGCACGCCTTGCGCGCCGACCAAGCGCGCTGCGCCGAGCATCGTTCCGTCACCGCCCAGGGCAATCAGCAAATCAAGCGGCTCGGCCAATTCGCCGTCAGCTACCTGCAACTCGTCGCAATTTAATTGCGCGGCGGTTTCAGCTAACGCGCGCAACGCAACGCCGTATTCACGACACCAGTCCTGCAAGTCGCACAAGACCGCTAAAGCCTCTGGCTTCTGCGGCCCGATGACGACGCCGATTTTTTGCAACGGATGAGCCGACATTGATGAACAAGTGTGGAAGGCCTTAAACAACGCGGCGGATTTTACACACTCGGTAAGCACTCGCAAGCAACGTGCGTGGGCAACCACGGAGGGACGCTATGAGGGGGCGCAGGCCATGGCAAAAAGGGCGAGCCGCTTATGGCTCGCCCTTTTTTTGCATTTGACTGGCAAGCGCTGAAGTTATTCGATTTCAGTGATGCTTTCGACCATCAGTTTTTCGCCGGTCATTTTGCCTACGACTTTGAACTTTGCGCCGTTGGCTTTGGCGGTGGCTTCAAGCGCAGTTTTGCCTTTGGCGGAGCCAGCTTCGTCAAAGGCGACGAACTTGCCGTCGGCATAGACGCCCAGTCCGCTGCCGATGCAGCGCGGCGAAAGCGAGCAACCTTTTTTGTGATTGGCGGCGGCGTCCGGGGTTTTGGCGCTGGCGGAACAGTTCACGTCGAGGATGTTACCGGTCAACGTGACGGCTGCGTCTTGCGCGGGTTTTTTGTCTTGCGCGGCTGCACCGATGCTCAACGCGAGCACCAGCGCGCACGCACACACGAGGGTCATGAGATGTTTGTTCATAGTGGTGATTTCCTTTTTGTTGGGAGAGAGAAGTGGTTGTTGATGAGTCGCCGCGTTGCCGCAGAACTCATACGGATCACGATCTTTGCTGCGGCATTATCAGAGGCTGTCTGACACGAAGCAAACCGAATCAAGCAAAAGCGAAAGGGACAAGCCCGTGAGAGCTTGTCCCTTTTTGCCTATCACCAAAGTGAATCGGCTTATTTCATCCCTACGATGTTGCGTCCGTTTTGCGGAGTGCTTTCATAAGGGAAGGTTTTGTTGAAGCCCAACTCATTCGCCGTGACGCCGTCGTAGTTGCCACGGAACGGATCGTTGATCTTCAAATTGGCCGGATCGCGCAAATCGCTCAACAACGCGATGATGGCGATGTCAACCGGGTCATCGCCGAAGCGGCGTCCGTTGGGCCAGCCACCGGGCACGAAGCTCTTGCCAGCGGGCAAACCGAGGAACTGACTCGGCAAGCGGAAAGGATGTCCGGCGGTGGCGCTTTCGAGAATGTCGCCACCGAAAATGCTCAGCCGCGAGAATCCCATATCATCAGGGTTGTTCGCATCCGTCGGGCCGTTACCCGCCAGACGAGCAGCGGCGGTCGAAAGGTCTACTTTCAACAGATCGGGGATGTAAATCGCCGCGATGTCGGCACGGTTGTTAGGAATCGCCAACTGTGTGCCTTTGCCGATGATGGCATTGATGAGCGCCGCCAGTTCAGGCGTTTCTGCGTACTTGCGGAAGAGCGCGTTGTCTACTGCCGGACTGTTGCGGCTATAGGTGTCCTTGTCTTCGAGGGCGACGAGGCCTTCGTTGAACAGCGGGTTGCCTTGCCGCGCAACTTGCACGTATTCGGGCCGACGAATGATGTCGAGGAAGTTACCCGTACGCACGACTGATTGGCGCGGACGGCTGGTCGTCGCATAGACGCCGATGGTTTGCGCTTCGCCGCCGATGTCGCTCACGGGGAACGCCAACGACATCAGGTGCAGGTTGTAACCGCCCTGCGAGTCTTTGCCCGGATTGCGCAATTGCAACAGGTCGAAGATGGATTGAATGTCGGCATAAAATCCGTCGTCGCGCTGGCCGGCAAACGCGATGTAACCGTTCGCCATCGGCGTGATGGCCTGTTGCGTATATTTGTCGAGTTCGGCGCGCGTCGAAACGCCTTTGCGGGCCGGCGCTTCAGGGTTGTTGCCTTCGTTATAAAACGGAGTGGCGTTGCCCTGATTGTTGGGCGGAACCTTGCCCGTGCCCAGCACGAGCGCCGTGCCGGCGCGGTTGTCAATCTTGGTGACGGTATAAGTTTGCGTCAGGTTTTGGCCCGCATCGTCAATGTCGTTGATGACGCCGATGAACGATTGCAGGATCGTTTTCTGGGTTTTGTAAGTCGTCTTGAATTCAAAACGATAGGTGACGGAAGGGCGGCCCGCCGCGATGTCCTGGCCTTGCGCCACGTGGATTTCGTAACGCACGTTGTCGTCGAAGTTATATTTCGACGGCCCGATGCCGGGGTTCTCGTGCGGATAAACGCCCAAATGCAGGTTCAGCATTTTGACGCCGCCGCGAATGGTGACGAACGCATAAACGTCAGTCGTATTGGCCGCCGGATCAAGCGTCGCCATCGGCGCATCCATGTGGCTCGAAGCCAGCGCGCGGGTTTGCAGCATCAGTAATTGAGGCACAATTACCAACGCCGTCATCAGCGCGTAGCTCAAACCGCGATGCAGTTTGCGATATGTACTGGTCATGAAAAGTTACCTCCCTATATCTCAGGTTATTGGTTATTGGACGAGACGACACGAACTGCGTGCCGTCAGGGACGAAAGGAACACACTCCGCCTTAGCCCCATCGCCTGACGGGGTTCGGAACGAAGCTACTTACAAATTGAGTTTGAGTAATTGCGCGCGCTCACTGGGCAGCAAAGCCTGCGAACGTTGCCGCGCTTGTTTGAAATGTTTACTGGCTTCCGCCCTTTGCCCTGCGGCTTGCGCAATCGCCGCCGCGTGAAAGTGCAAGCGTGTGTCTTGCACGCCGGTCGCTAAAGCCTTTTGCATGTTTTGCCACGCCGCTTCGGTTTGTCCGGCACGATAGCCAGCCCACGCCAGCGCGTCGTAACTATGCGCGTCCTGCCGCGTTTTCAATTCCTCTTCCGCCAGTTTCATGGCTTGCGCCGCGTCGCTTGAGCGCGTAGCCAAATAGAGCGCATAGGTGCGCGGGTCTTCGGTCGCGCCTTTCGCTTGCAGCGCAGCCTCGACGGTTTGCGCTTCGGCGTCGCGGCTTTCAGCGCGCAAGGCATCGGCGAGCGTCCATTGATATTCGGGCAACGGATTGAGCTTGGCGGCGGTTTGCAAAAAGGGAATCGCCGCCGAAGCACGCTGTTGAGCGAGCAACACGCGCCCTTTCATCAACAGCGCCGGAGCGTAATCGGGAAAGAGTTCCAAGGCGGATTCGCAAGACGCCGCCGCCTGCGGCAACGCACCGTGATGCAATTGATAAAACGCCAGTCTGGTCGTCGCCCACGCACTCGCTTCGGCTTCTTTGGGCGAAGCGGCTTGCGCGGCTTGCAACGCCATTTCAATCGCGCCCTCGGTGTCGCCACTCAGCCAGCGCAACTGCGCCGCGCGCACGTAAGCCTGCAAACCCGGTTTCAAATCCAACAGCTTCTGATAGGCCACCGTCGCTTCGCGCAACTTGCCCTGTTCGAGCAACACGTCACCCAACAACATAAAGTCGAAAGCCAGTCCGCGCTTTTCTACGAGTTCAATGGCGAGCGGTTGGGCTTCGCTGAAACGATGCAGGTTTTGCAGGATGTGTCCGCGCAACAACAGTGCGGCGGCGTTTTTCAGTTTGCCCGGTTCAGTTAGACGTTCGGCATTGAGCGCCTCAACGCAGGTCGCGCACTGTTCCGCCATCTTATAAAAGCCGGGGTCGTAAGAGCGCCGCGCTTTTTCGACGAAGCGCCAACCGAGAGCTTCGACATTGGCCGCTACGTCCAGACCTTGTTCATGCATTTGCTTGATCTTGCTTTGCCGCTGGCGCAATTCGCGGTCGAACGTCTCTTCGCCTTGATGCGCCAACAACGCGATGGCGCAACTGCCGCTGGCGAGTGCCGGCGCTGATTTCGCTGCTTTGGTCGTAGCGCATCCGCTCGCTAATACGGCTAACAACGCGCAGCCCGCCGCCGCGCATAACGCCTCATAACCTGAAAAACGCTTTTGCATAATTGCCCCCGAAAAACTGCTTAATGAATCTTCGTGATGAATCGTCGAAACGGAATTGTTCGTGATGCAAAAACCGTTACGGGAGCAAGGCTTCGCTTGGATTGGTGCAAGCTGAGAAATTTCTTTTTTGGGTAAGCAATCCGATGACAGGGCTGGTTCCGTAAAGCCAGACGGTTGAGCGCATTGAAAGTCCGCTCACCGTCGCACAACAAAACAGTTTCGATCATCGCAGGAAATTCACCGCGAGCCATTCCACGACGGCTCGCACTAGGGGAGGTTTGTCTTTATGCAACGGAAAGCAAGATCACTCGCGCTGGCTATCGTAGCTATGGCGCTCGTCATTGGCCTCGTCAGCGCCGTTTGGCGCACGCCGGTGGCCGAGGCCCAAGCCGCCAGCAACATCATTTACGGCCTGACGGCCAACAACCAACTGATTTCATTCAACAGTCTGACGCCGTTTTCGATCAGCAGCAGCCGCGCCATCACCGGTCTGGTCGCAGGCGACACACTGCTCGGCATAGATTTTCGTCCCGCGACCGGACAGCTTTATGCCCTCAGCGGCGGCAGTCGCATCTATACGATCAACCCCATCACGGGCACCGCGACCCAAGTGGGCAGTGTGCCGTTCAGCCCCGTGTTGAACAGCCAGGTCATCGGCGTTGATTTCAATCCCATACCCGACCGCATTCGTCTGGTGACGGATGCCGAACAGAACCTGCGCTTGCATCCCGACACCGGCGCGCTGGCGGCGATGGACACCAATCTGGCTTATGCG
>JABFSD010000230.1 GCA_013140935.1 Acidobacteriota bacterium | reverse complement strand
CTTTGAGATCGTTGGTCAGGGCCTGCATCGCCACGGCATCAGTCGCGCGAATCAATATCGAACTCAACCCCGCCTCGCGGTTTTGATCGGCGGCGAGTTGCGCCAGATCGCAAAAGACTTCGCTGTTGGCGGCGGAACGTCCAGCGTCCATTACGCCTACGATGTCCCACGTGCCGCGACCGAGATCAAGTTTTTCACCGACGCGCGCTTTCGGATAACGCTTCGCCAGACCCTTGCCGACGACGACTTCGCGGCGTCCGGGTTGGAACATGCGGCCTTCGCTAATTCGTAAACCGTCGCGCATATCAAACCCGGTTTGCGTCAGTCCGCGCATGCTGATGTTGATGCCCGCCGGATTCTCAGGGCTTTCGAGAATGATGACGGTGATGAGTTCCAGCGACACCGCCGGTTCGCCGTTGGGCAACCGCGCGATGCCCGGCTTGACCTTGATGGTTTGGAACTGTTCCTGCGTCACGTTGGAATTCAACTCCGCCGTCGCGCCCTTGCGCATCACCAGCAAATTCAACGGATGCCCCGTCGCCGCCAGTGAACTGCGCAGCCCTTCGACCATGGCGAGAATACTGAGCAACACGGCTACGGTCAGGGCGATTCCCAGCGCCGTCATTAACGTGGTGGCGCGGCGCGCGAAGAGATTGCGAATGTTATAGGAAAGCGGAATTTTCATAGCTTACTTTTTGGTTTCTTCTTCGTTTTAGCGGCGGGGCGTTCAAGGTTTTCCTTCACTCTGAATTTCACGATCTTGCCGATCAGCGCGTAAGGGATGGGTTTATCCAGCGGAAATTGCACCGAACCTTTCGCGCTCGCGTATTTCGCCAACTCATCCTGAAACGCCGTGATGCCGCTGGGCGTAGGGTAAAAGCCGATGTGTTTCGCGTGCGTCATAAAGTGAACCAGATTGCCGTGCAACTTGAACGTAGGCATTTGATAACTGATCGCTTCTTCCGCTTTGTGCGCAGCCTTCCTGATCGTCGTGCGGATTTTTTCGAGCAGCGGTCGCACCGCTTCAGCACAGCCCGCGATGTAATCATCAATCGTTTGCGGTATGGCTTGTTTCGAGTTCATTTTTATTCACTGCTCCCTTTAGTTGGCAGGGCCGATCAATCCCATGCTGCTGCCCGACGGGTCTTTGAAATAACCGAACGTAGCCACGCCCGGAATCGGCATCGGGTCGCCCATGCGTGAGCCGCCCGCCGCTTCGATCTCAGCGATCTTGGCGACGACATTTTCAACGTAGATGTAAGCGACGGCGGGCAGCGACGGCGTGTGTGATTGAAAGACGCCGCATACGCCCGCGCCCGGATTGAACGCTACGTATTGCGGCATGGTTTCCAACGTACCCCAACCGAATTGCTCGCCGAAAAATTGCGCCGCTGCCTTGCCATTGGCGGCATACATTTCCAGACTGCAAATCGTACCCGCCGGCGGCTTGGGGCTGTCGCCAAACGGCACGGGCAACACGGGAATGGCTCCGGGCGCGAAGCCATTCAGCAGTCCATAAATGGTTCCCGATGAATCTTTGAACCGCGCGAATCTGCCAGACATCGGCACGTCCCACGCAGCGCGTTCGACCGTAGCGCCTGCGGCTACGACCTGTTCGAGCGCGGCGTCTACGTTGGGAACGCCGAGGTAAGGAACCATGGACGGGAAGCCTTCAGGAATGTCTAAACGCAACGCTACGTTCGGCCCTGCCGGAGTCGCCGCGCCCGTCAACTCCGCCGTTACCGCATGCATTTGCCAACCGAAGAGTTCAGCATAGAACTTGGTTGAAGCCGCCATTTCATTAGCTGAAATAACGATGAAAGGAATCGGATGTTGGCCTGTTCCTTGCGGCACTTGTGACATATCCATTGCGTTACCTCCTTGTGTGAAAGAATCAATCGGTAAACTTCAACGCTTCGACAATCGAACGCCGCGACGCGCTCCACGCGGGAATCAGCGAACTGATGAGGCCGATGCTCACGGCGATCAACAGGCACGACACTGTCACCCATGGCGGTACGGTCAGCGTACTCATATTGACGAAAGTCGAAGGCAGCGTACGCAGCGCCGCAATCAAGCCGTTGGCAATCACCAGCCCGATCACGCCGCCGATCAACGAGATCATCACGGCTTCGCCGACGAGCATCGCCAGCACGAGGCCGTTCGTATAACCCAGCGTTTTCAGTACGCCGACTTCGCGCACGCGCTCGCGTACGGCCATTGCCATCGTGTTGCCCGACACCAGCAAAATCGTAAACGTCACTGCCGCACAAATCGAAAACAGGATGAGTTTCACGTTGCCGAGGAAGCCGACAAAACTCAGCGTGAAGGCTTGTTCAGTCTCGGTCTTGGTTTGTTGCGGCGCGTTGCGGAACTTGTCGTCAATGGCTTTGGCGACGGCGTTGGAATCTTCGGCGCGTTCGAGCTTGATGCTGTATGTGCCTACGAAATCGGCCATCCCCGGCTGACTCTTGAGGCTCTCGTTCACATATTTGTAATGAATGAACATCGTTTCGTTATCGCTCGGATTATCGAAAATGCCGCGCAAGGTCAGATTGAGCGTGATCGGCGCGTAATCGCCTTCGATCACGATGCGGTCGCCGATTTTCATGTTGTGATTGTTGGCGGTCTTGCGGCCTACGATGCAAGCCGTAGTTTCAGCGAGAAACGCCGCGCGTTCGGCGTCAGGCAGCTTGTATTCAGGATTCACGATGGCGAGTTTTTCAGGCTCTACGACAAAGCGCGCGAACTGGTTTTTCGGATCGCGGTTGTCTTTATAAGTCCCGCCGAACCAGTTGAAGATCATCGCTTCTTTGACGCCGGGGATTTGTTTGATCTGCGCGCCATACGAATAGGGCAACGGATTGGCGAGCGATACGCGATTGCGCGTGATGAGTCGCAAGGCTGCTTCGGGCGCTAGTTCGGCGAAATAAAAAGCGTGATAAAGCGCCAGCAGCAAGCCCAGCAAACTTAGCGAAGCGCCGATGCTGATGATCGTCAGCAAACTGCGGCGACGATTGCGCAAACTGTTCTTGAAAATCAGCGGAAGGTGTTGCAGCACGCGATGACTCCTTTGCCTTAACGGGTTTTACTGCTTTGTTTTGGGAGGGCAGCCATCATAGGTAGATCGTTGCGGCGAAACAACCCGTGGCAGTAAAGATTTTCAGACAATGGCAGTTACGGAAAACTCACGCGTATGTGCGGCGCAAAGCTGGCTGCGCCTGCCGCCGTGACGTTGGGCAATTCGCCCAAGCGTAGTTCGCGCAAGCGCGGCAGTCGCGTCAACGCAGCGACGCCCGCATCCGTCACGCCTGCGCACGCGACGAGTTCGATGTGTTCCAGCGATTGAATCCGACTGAGCAGTTCAAGGCTGCGATCAGTAATCAGGTTGTAGCTGGCAAAGTAATATTTCAGCTTCTTTAACGCGGTCAGATGTTCCGTCGCCGCATCGCCTGTGTCGCGGCAATACATCAAGACGAGGCGTTCGAGTTCGGCGCAACGCGCGACGTGGCGAAAGCCCGCGTCGGGTACGTCTATCGGCATCAGTTCGCGCAAGGCGGGAAAATCGGGCAAGGCAGCAAGGCCGTCATCGCTCACGTTTTTGCAACTGACCGACAACGCCCGCAACTTCGGCATCTTGGATAACGCCGCAAAGCCGCGCGCTTGCAAGTTGTGACAGCGCCGTCCCCAGATGTATTCAATCGTTTGCGAACGACTCAACGCCGCGAATCCATCGTCGCCCGCGACTGTGTCCTGACACATCAAAAAGCGCAGGTGCGGCAGCGCAGCGATGTGCGGCATCGTTGCGTCTGTCGCGTCGTAACCCAGCCAACCCAGGCGCGGCAGTTGCGCCAGCGATTTGAAACATTCCGTCGAGAGCGCCAACTGGCTGTCATCCAGATTCAACGCGAACAATCCATCCAATCCGACCAGCTTGGCGATGCCTGCGTCAGTGAACGAACCGCGCAATAACAAATGATTCGGTTCGGCATCGAAGCCCAACAGCCACATCGAAACTGTTTCGCCTTGCCATGACTTGAACACGGGGAATTCGTGCAACAGCGCCAGCCCTGCGTCGGTTACGCGACTGCCGGTCTTGAGATGGCGCAGCTTCGACTTGCCTGCGAGGGCTTTGAGTGTTCCGTCACCGGTGGGAGTGCCCAGAATTTCTACGCGCTCAAGCTGATGGCAAGCGGCGAGGTGCGATAAGCCTGCGTCGGTAACGCCGTAATGATGAAACAACTGAAACGTGCGCAACTTGGTGAGTTCGCGCAACACGTTGAGTCCGTCATCGGTGATGTCACAATTCGTCAGATTCAGGTGTTGTAAGTTCGGCAAGCGCGCCAAATGCCGCAAGCCTACGTCAGTGACGGCGCGCGAACCTTCCAATTGCAACGACGTGAGGTGTTCACAACGCGCGAGGCGTGCGAGCAATTCGTCGGTCATCTGGCATTCGGCGTGCAGGCCGGTAAATTGGCCTTGCTGTAACAGGTCGAAAGCTGCGCTCCAGTCGCGGGTAGCAAGTTCGGGTTTTGATTTGTTGTCGAATAGTTTCATCGGCCGCTCTGCAAAGGGGAATAGTTTGCGCTTCACCACGCTTCCTTTCGTAGTCGTCGCCAGTCGCTATTCACCACTTTCAGCCGCTTGCCGCAGCGTGAGAAATACTTCTTTGAGCGACTGGCTTACGGCTGAATCCGGTTCGTTCAAAACGAGCGTTTGATATGCGTTCAGGTAATTGGTGCGCAGACGGTGAAAGAGGTGCAGAAAGTGTCGCAAGAAACCGATGCAATCCAGAATGGCGATCTCGACGCCTTCGGTCTTTTCGTAAAAACTCGCAGCGTACTCGGTTACCGATGGGTCAATGACATCGGTCGTCACAAAAAGGTAGTTGTGGATGCGCGGCGTTGCCTTGGCGATTTTGGTGACAGCCGCGTCAATGTCGTCGCGTGTGACACGTTTCATCTTCATCTCATAAGCCGTCACCACTGCGTCATCGTCCAACAAACAAACTTCTACATCGCCCAATGAGCCGGTCTGTAAATCGGCAGCATTGTGCGCATGCAAGGGCAGCGATCTTTCCGCCAGTTGTGCGCGGGCTGCTTCATACGCAGCAGCCACTACCAGCACCGGCAAGCGGCTCGCGTTCTTGCAGCCGAGATGCTGGCTAATCAGCGTCACGATGGCTTCTGAAGATAACGGCAAAGCTCCTTCTGCGTGTTTGAGCGTGTTGAGCAACGAGTTCATTCGCGCCTGCTTTTCATCGCGCATTACCATCAACACGCGCATCGCCTCAACGAACAACACATCGGCGGCAATGCGTTGTTTGGCTACGTCTTCCAGCAGTTCGAGTGTCTTTTGATAAAGTTCGCGCGGTCTGCCGACCAACTCACGGTCAGTGGTAAGCGCACGATTGATGTTGCGTAAAGTGGGCGTTAGGAACGCAGTCGTTTGATTGACGGGTAAGCGGTTTTCATTGATGAACTTGGTCAGATAGCGTTCATCATAAGTGCGCCCGGAAAAACTATTTCTGCCGCCGATTTCGGTGTAAGGCTTGCGCGGGTCTACGTGCGGTTGATCGAGTTTGCCGAGCAGACAAGCCATCAGCAAGCGCACTCCGGCGCGGTTGCTGAGGCAGCGGCAAACATAATCAACTCGTTCTCTGATTGCCGTGTCAGCGATAGCGGAATCATTCAACGTAGCTTCGGCACGCGCTCGAATGTCTTGCAGGATTTCTTCAGGCGTCATTCAAAGAGTCCTTTTTGGCTGTGCGGATCATAATTCGTCCACAACACTTCTTGCCGCGTGTCTTTGGTTGAATGAATCGTTTTGTCCGTACCCAGCGTTTTGAACCAACGGCTTGGCTTGAACCATTCGTTCATCAACGGATGGTCATACCCGGATACCGCTACCATGCCGACACAACCATCAGCGGTTTCAGCAAACTCACGATGTTGTTGTTCGTCCATCTCAAAACCGTAGGCTTTGGCATCGCCGCGCGTCGAATGCAAATAAGGCGGGTCGCAATAAAACAAGGTCTGAGGGCCGTCATAAAGCCGCATCACATCAGTGGCGGGACGGTTTTCGATTTGTACGCGCAGCAAACGCTGCGCAATGCCGTCAAGCGCTTCGACACCGCCCAGCCAGCGCGAGACGACGCCCGACATTCCGGCGCGACTGGTGTCTTTGCAATTCGCCCAACGTCCGAGTGAAGCAGTTTGAGCAAGTCCGGTGCGGGTTTGGCGCGCTTTGATGTAAAAGCGGCGAGCGCGTTCGACATTGCCGATGTCGTCGGTAGCGCCGTAAATGGCCTGGTGATATTCCTCGCGGGAAAAAGGGGTGAGGGCAATGGCGCGAATGAGATCATCGTGGCTGTCACGCAAGACGCGAAAGAAGTTCACCACTTCGCCGTCAATGTCGTTATAAGTTTCGACGGGCGACGGTTCACGATTGAGCAACACCGCGCCTGAGCCTGAGAACGGCTCGCAGTAATGATGGCAGCGCGGCAACAACGGCAGCAGCCAATCTAAATGCGAAAACTTGCCGCCATACCAGCCGAACGCAATGCGGCGACTGCCGCGCGTACGCAATTGGACGGCGTTGGGTGATGTTGCTTCAAACTGCTCGTCTAAAAAAATTTGGGAAGGCGCTTTCGCTCTTTTCAGCATGCCGATGATTGCTCCTCGCCCGTGATTCTTAGCCAGCTAAGCGTTGTGCTGCAAGCCGTACTCGAAACTTTCCACCAGCGCTTCCCACGAAGCCGCGATGATGTTCTCGGCTACGCCGACGGTGTTCCATGACTTTTCGCCGTTGCTGGTTTCGATGTGTACGCGCGTGCGCGCGGCAGTGGCGTGTTCGCCGTCGAGGATGCGCACTTTGTAATCAATCAGGTGAAACGATTCGATGGCCGGGTAATGCGGTTGCAGGGCTTTGCGCAAGGCCAGGTCGAGCGCGTGCACCGGGCCGTCGCCCAGGCTGGCCGAATGTTCCTGGTTGTCGCCGATTTGCATGCGTACG
>JABFSD010001199.1 GCA_013140935.1 Acidobacteriota bacterium | reverse complement strand
CGCATAAAACAACGCGAGTAAAATGAATGCGCCAAACGCAAAACGAAAGAAGAACGGACGCGGCATGGCCTGCACCTCCGGGTGTGTGTGTTATGGCTGACCGCGCGTCTGCTGATTAGACAGGCGTGTGATCGGCTGATTTTGGGTTTAGCTGTCGAACGGAGCTTGCTAGTAATGGGCGCTGAGTAAGGCGTTCAACAGCGCTGCTACCTGACCGCCGGGCAATGACTAACGGCTGTCCTTCGCTCAGGCGAGTCGGAGCATAAGAAGGTTGTCATTGAGTGTCAAGAGGTGGCATCACCGCGTCACATAAGTGCTCCACAACCAGCTAAGCATAAGAGAAACTCTTTGCATAAAATATTGAAAACTAGCGAGTTGCCATTGCCTATTTCTTTCGCTTTCCAATACTATCCCGGCTGCCAGAGCCTCTATAAGACGGCCATTACCTCTAAGCACCACGATATAGGTAACAAGCCGCAGCAGGTGAGCCGGAAGGATTTGGCAAGCCCTCTTTGATCCGAAATACAACCAGCTACGCAAGGCGAACGTATGTTTAATTACTTGGCATTTGTCTATGGGGGAGTTCACGAGCCGGGCCAGTCAGCAACTGCGGACGGAACCGCATTGGCGAATAAGTGCATAACCCAGCTTCGCGAAACAAAAAATCCTGAGCAGTTTCCCCCTCGCTTGCTCATCTTGCTGACTTCTCCTGCTTATCACGACAAGGCTGCGCTCAGCGGAATGTTGTCCGCGATTGAAGAGCGTTTCACCGCATACAAGCAGGAAGTTTTTGGCGACGTAAAAGACGAGCCGCTAGTCACTCCTTTGCTTGGGAGTTCAGCCGAAGCCGTTTTTTTTGAGCGACAAGCTCACGATAAAGGCGCGTTGCTGATTTGTCTGGCTTCACGGGTACTCGACGCCGAGGTGGATGTTTGCCCTGACGTGCTTACCGAAACGGAAACGGCAGTAGGTCAACTCTTACGGAATTTGAACCTCGGTACGAATAGCGTGCAAAGCAACTTGCAAAAACCTTTGACCGAACGTTTGTTGTTGAGCTTCATGCCTAACATTGGCCGCGACGACGCACATATCCCTTACCTCGCACCAAAGTTACACACGCTACTGCAACACAATCGCATCGCGCTCGTAGGTGGGGTGTCAACCCGACCCGGCTTTCAATACGTAGGCAAGGAAGTTTGCCAAGATGCCTTGGTGGCGGCTCGCCTTTCCACGGGTGCGCCCTTCGGTTGCAGCTTCGGCCACGGAGTGCAGGAATCACCCGACAACCCAAACGCTTTACGGGCAACGAAACTTGACGCCGATGGACGCATCGTGTGCAAGTTCGATCAAGCAGGAACCCCAGTCGAAGTGTTGGAACTAAAACCACCAGGCGGTAAAGCATTGTTGGGCGAATTATCACTCAACAAAAATCCGTTTATCACCGTGGCTGAAATCGCGGATGATGGAGAGTCCGTCAAGCTGACACGAGGCATCACGGATAAAACTTTGCTATGCCGTCTCACCCCCAAAGACTTGCAACTTTTACAGAGCGAAACACAGGAACTGTTCACGCGTTCGCTGGAGCGCTGGAATTTGGAAAAACCGGCTGGTTGCTTGGCGATTCATTGCGTTTCTCGTATAGACATCGGGTTGGATTTTCCTGCGCTCGCTACCGCAGCGGAAACGGCAATGCGCCCGGAATATCTTTCTGATCACGAAACCGCACCGACACCTTACGTGGGAGGTTTTTTCGCAGGGGAATTCGGTGGGGACGAATCAGGGCGTTTTCTCTTCGGCAATTGGAGCGTCGCCACCCTCTGCCTCAGCGACGAAATACGCGAACGCACACCGGCGCACACAGGGTTCAAAGCCATTGCCGGGCACGCACAGGTGTTGACGACGACGACTGATCTGGATGAGGCCTTGACTGCCTGTATGCAAATCATCACGGAAACGGGCTTCCCGGGCGCAATGCTCTCTTTGGCTATGGCGAATAAGGGCGGTAATTGGCTGGTGGCATTGAAAGCCGGTTCTGAAGGAAAACGTTATCAGAGTGTTCGAGAAGAAACCAAACGCTCGTTGAAAGACAACGATATTCTTGCGGTAGTCGCTAAATCAGGTGAAGGGAAATTTATTCCTGATTCCCGGGAAGAAGATGCATGCTGTGATCCCGAGGCCGTTAAAAAATCCGGGATCATTAGCCAGTACATTTTCCCGCTCTTTGACCGTAATAATGCTTTGCTTGCGGTGTTGCAGTTTGACTTGGGTGATTTACGCCGCCGAAGTCTTCCAGATAACCCAAAAGAGTTTCGTTTGTACGATGCAGAAAAGCAGATACTTCACTCGTTGGGTGCGGTAGTGCAGGCAACATTGTTACGTGTCTTCAACCGTCAGGAAACAGACCTTATCAAAGGGCTGGATGACATTCTGAAAGAGAGCTTGCACATTACTGACCGTGAAAGGGCGCTACACAGCTTTCTGAAGAAAGCCGCTACGTTATTCCATGTTGAGATGGCGCACATGCGTCTCTTCAATCAACAGCAACAAGCCTTAGAGATGGAGGCAGGAACAGGCGCTTATTACGACGCGTTCAAAGGAATCCGCCGTTTTTCCCGTAGTGCGGAAAAATCTCTTACCGTGGAAGCGTATGAAGCTGCGCGTCAGAACGAAGATAAAGACAACGATGTGGTGGTCGTGGTTAATGATTCAGCAGCCAATCCGTGGCATCAGGACATGCTGAAACAACACGGCGGCAGTCCGTCCCTCAAGGCTGCTTTAGACAAAATGAAAGCGCATGCCAACGTACCGATGCGCAATCGGGCGGGGGAAGCCATTGGCACTGTCAGTTTGATTGCGCAAGGAACTTGGTTTTTCACCCGACCGCGCGTACGCGCCATGCATGCACTGGCGCAACGCATCAGTTATTTGCTTGATCATTTTGCTGAACGCGAGCGCCAGATTCTGTCCCGTGTGCTGGATGAATTTGTAAGGAAAGCCGGCCTCGCACAGCCCATTGCTACGCTCCAGAACACCGTCGAAAGTTTTTGTACACAGGTACAAGCGGATGTTGCGTCGCTTTACCTCTGGGATGCGGAAGCCGACAAATTCATTTTGAGGGCGGCATCCGGCTGGCGAGACTCGGAAAACTGGATAGATGCTGCGCGTTATAGCAAAGGCAATCTTTGGGAAAGCGGTCTGCCAGAGCCTCAATATGTGCCTGACCTGCTATGGCATAAACAGAGCGGCAAGCTATTTTTACAACCTGACCGGGAATACGTGGAGCAAATGTTCAATCAGCCACTTACGGCTCTGAAAATAGAAGCTATTGCCTTGCCGTTGACTTCGCCTAATCACGAGCCACTGGGGATATTGGCGCTTTACCGACGAACGACGAATAACAAGCCGGAAGAGGGCAGTGGCTTTGCGACAACCAACCCCCAACGGCTGCGGGAAGCGGCTGCCAGTTGGTCAGCCATCGTCAGCATGCTGTTGCATAACCTGGAAATGAACTGGCTTGCAGAAGAGTTGCAACGGCACGAAGAAGTACGCACGGCGCTCGAAACAGACAACCCAACCGAACCGATTGAACAACGACTTTGCCAACAGTTGTTGAAGTCATTTCACGCGCAAAAAGTAGATATGTATTTAATCCCTTCCGATGGGGCAGCCAATGAATTAAGACATGAGTACGGTGCGCGTGCTGAAGGAGTGCCAGTTCAAGCAGTGGAAATACCGGACGCATTTGTTCGAGGGACAGCGCAGAACAAAGACATTGAAGTCGAGCGTCATACGATTGAACCGGAAGGCTGGCTTGATCCACGTATTGCCAAAACTGAAGGTGTGATTCGACGAATCGGACTGCCTTTGTTGGGCGAAAAAGAATTGATAGGTGTGCTGGATTTGCACTGGCGGATTGAACGCACGCACGCGGCATTGGAAATTCGGCATAATGAAGAAATATTACGTAAGTTGGCAGGCAAGATTGCAATGATCTATACGCAACAAAAAGAACTACTACAGCAACGAAAAGAAAAAGCTGTAGTAGAATCGCGGCTCGCAGCCCTACAATTTGTCGGTATTGTAGCCTCACATTCAGCACATTTATTCAAAAACACACTTGCAGAAATTAACCTGTGGGGGGAAAGCTTCAACTCGATCCTTACCATTTTAGATAGACAAGGGTTGGGGCCAGCCTTGGAGCTTCGACACCATTTTGAGTATTTGCACCACTTGACAGACAACAAAGCGATCAAGAAGTTGACCAAAGCACTTGATCTCGCCCGATTCATTAAAGACTTCACTCCTCGCCCGTGCCATCTAAAAAGTCTCGTTGACGACTTGTTATTGCTGGAAGAACAAAAGCCTGCGAGGGAACGATGTGAATGGCGAGTTAGTGTTGATGAAAAGTTGCGGGTTTTGGGCGATTACGATTTGCTTTCTTTTGCCTTCCATAATGTGATTCATAACGCCTTGAAACACATGGATAAAGATGGCGTGCTAACCATCAGCGCCGAGCCAAGTGCCGACGGTCAAACCGTGCAAGTCGTTTTCAAAGATACGGGAAAAGGGATGACGCCAGAGGAACTAGATGTGGCTCGCGCTATTGGAGAAGGCAGTGGAATGGGACTGTCCACCACTCGGCATTTGATCGCTTATCAGGGTGGACAGCTTTCTATTGATAGCGAGTTATACATCGGTACGACAGTGGTTATCACGTTGCTTGGCTCACCCTAAAGCTCGGAGTTATTAAATCACTTTATAAAGCTTGGGCTTGAAACATTAGCAAAATTGAGAGTTAGTGGTTACGGAGGTAGTAATGAGTAAAGTAACTTCAAAGTCATTACGCGGTTTGCTGGTTGAAGATCATCCTCTTCAATTAGCTGCGATGGAGCGATACCTCAGGCAAATTGTCGAAGAACCAGGTAACGCTCACGAAATATTCAAAATGCTCAAGCTCAAAGGCTTTGAGATTCATACTGCCGCTTGTTCCAACGACGCGAGGCGATTGTTAGAACAAGCTGTGACAGAACGCCGACCTTATGACTTGTTATTGACCGACCTCAGTCTTCCTCTAGAGGTAGGTGGGAGGTCGGAAACAACCAACAAAGGCTTAAGCATTATTAAAGAAACTCGTGCAAAGGGAGCGGCGCGTAAGGTCATAGTTGTTTCTCAATACTCAGAAATGACCGAAGAAGCATTTCGTGCTGGCTCTTTCGATTTTATTGCCAAGCCCTTTGACAAAGAGGCATTACAAAAACAGGTGCTAATTCAGATTTATCGCCTGGTGAGCGAAGAGAGTGATCGGATTCTAAATGAGCGTGTTGCGGCGATGTCTATCTGGGCGGAGAGAGCTATTGCTCATCGCTTTCATACGGTGTTTTTTACTATGTGCAACGCTGTTACCCGCACTGCTGATGAAATTGCTTCATATGCGAAAGAGCGTTATGGACTGGATGCCAAAAGTGACGCGCAAGAATCGCTGATGAGGCAATTACAGGCACACACAACGGCGGTGGCGAACGCACGGCAGGACTGGGCACACTTGCAATCTCCTTTAGCGACAAAGGATTCGCCACCACAAGAGGCAAGCCTGGAAGAATTGATGAAACAAATTGAGGAAAGTTTGGCTTTTTGCCTTACAGTCAAAGAAATGCAACTCAGTTATGACTCCGAAAATCTACGCCTATTATCTGTTTTTACCTACGAACAAGACCGCTTATCCGATGTGCAGAGTGTCTTGCAAGAAGTTATTCTAGGTGGACTGGCTGAATTGCCAGATTACGGCCCCAAATATCATGTCAAGATGTCAGCTACCGCAAGTGGAGAGTTAGCATTGCTTCGTTTTGCCGACAACTTGCCTTCGATTGCACAAGCAGATGCCGACGTTATCAATGAGGGGCAAACGCTAGTTACCCACTCTATGTTCAAGCGTAGTTGGGGATTGTCAGTTGCGCAATACATCGCGCTTCTGGGCGGCGGCAAACTGACAGTTGAGCCGTACCCGGCAGGTAATGTGATTACTTACCGTCTGCCTTTGGCGCTTGGGTCACAAACCGAGCGTGAACAACCTTCATCAACTATTGGAGGGGAATAGTTTTATGGAGCAGGAAATCAGAAGAGCGATCATTGGAGATGCCGATACGGCGCGAGTGAATGATCTGCAAAATTTCTTGAAGGAGGAGTTTGCATTAGAGATTGAATGCAAACCCAGCTACAAACTGTTGCGGGAAGCACTAACGCAAAATGAGTGGGCAATAGTGTTTGTTGCCGCCGATTTGCCGTTTGAAATCAATGGTAGAAGTTTGATTCAGCCGAGACATTTCCAACAACTGAGATTGGCGCTTGACGCACGCCAGAGTGTTAATCTCGTTCGCATCCGCCGTGGTTACGAACCGAAATTATCTGCCGCTGTCGCTACAACTATTGATTTAGTGTTGCCCGCTCTGCTTGCTAATGAAAACATTCGCGCGCTATTGACTCATGACCTTGAGGAACAATGCGGCTTGCGCCGCAAACCGCGCCGCCCTAAGTTGAGTTGGGACTCGGCGTATGACCGTGATTTACGGCGGCAACTTCTGAGGCTAGGCACAACTGGCAACTTAGACAAAGGTCAGGAAATCTTGGAAGAGGTGATTGGAGAATTAATTGAGTGTGAGCAATTTACTGCCAAACCGCACATACAAGGAAAATCTGGCGCAAGCGTCTTTCGCATCGTTACAAAAATAGGGACAAGGTCAACCGGTAAATTTCTACTTAAATTAGTGAATGGCCGTGATGATCGCGCCAGATTAGGTCTAAAACGAGAAATTCAGGGGTATCAAGCAGCCGAGGGACTCTTGCGGAGTTCCCAGAACCTCATTAACAACATGGCACCTTTGCTGAAACCCAAGAGTCCTAAAAATCCGCAAGGCGCAGGCAACGAATATGTAGTATCAAGCGGTCAATGGGATGCGATTCACTATCAATTTCTCGAGGACGAAAAACTGGGAGAGTTTCTGGATTTGGAAACCGCAC
>JABFSD010000873.1 GCA_013140935.1 Acidobacteriota bacterium | reverse complement strand
ATCGTGTGGATACCTACCGGAACATCCGGTAAAACGAAAGCGCCTTGATCGGAAGTTCGAGTTTGAATGGTAGGAATGCCAGCGCCGGGACTACCGTTAATGCGCACAATGACGTTGCTCAAGGGCTGTTTGTTGGTGTTTTCGACGATGCCGCTGATCGAAGTTCGTACTCGTAAAGGAGCGCTGCTGCTACCGGTTCCTTGTGGCGTGGTTACGGTGACCTGCCCCGTTTCAGAGCCAAAAGGAACTACGACTTTAAGTTGGCTGCTAGTCGCTTCCATCACCTTGGCGGGCGCACCGCCAGCAATTTTGACTACGTTGTCATCAAGGCCGGTCGTGGCAAAACCAGTTCCCAGAATGGTTAACTGGCTACCTGCCAGAATATCCGTGACGTTGAAGTTAGTGACCTGCGGTGGCGTCGCTCCGCTTCCGCCGCCTCCCCCGATCCAAATATCTACCAGATTGGAAGTGCCGAATCCCAGAGCGGCGACCGATACGCTCACGATGCCGCGCCCGATCAAGCTGCGCGGAATGGGCACGTTCACTTGATCTACGCCGACAAAATTGGGGTTTGCACCGAAAAGCGTAGTAGATCTTTCTTCGCTTCCAATCAGCACACGTACGGAAGTGCGGTCAGCGTAACGTAAGGCCGTACCGTAAAGGACGAGATAGACGATTTCTGTTGAAGGCCCTAAATCAACCGGTTTCGGGGTGAAGCGTTGGTTGGCAGCGTCCCATTGAAAAACATCCTCGTGAACTTGCGCCCCGCTGGCCTTTATGCGCAGGAAATTAGCGGCGGGTACGCCCGTTCCCGTACCGTTGAGCGGAAAGAGCGCGGGGTCGGCTTGCACGATCTGCGCGGTTCCGGTGTTCGTCGTGCCGTTGCTGGCGCGTACGATTACGTTGGCGGGTCCTATCGTAGTGTCTCCGGGTAACACCAGATTGATTTGGTTAGGGGACACGAAAAACAACGGCGCACGTTTCCCATTGATTTCTACCGTGGTACCGGCCAATTGCGTAGGAAGTTGAATGCCGGATGTATTGGGGTCAGTGTCGTTGCCGATGGCAACTTGTGTCGCCAGTCCAGTGCCGAAGATGGAAGCAATCGAATCGGGTGCGACGGTGGTTTCATAGCTGGCGGCTGAAACGACGGCAATTTGCGCGGCACTGATGTCGCGTGCTGCGGCAACGGGCAAGGTTTCAGGGGCTGTGCGATAGAGCGTTCCAATGACGAAGAGGATGACGATTCCCATAGCCAAAGCCAGCCGAACCTGTGTGTGGTGAGTTCGTGCCGAACGAATTGACATTGTTTGCCATTGCGTACGCAAAGCTCTGCTAAAGCGCTGTGAACGCATGCGGACCTCCTGACGAGCGGGCGATAAAGACAAATGAAAAAATCAAACAGGTCATACAATGACCTTATGAATTTGGGGACATCCCTTGAGGTAATATCAATAATTATCGGGCAATCGAGAAAAGAAATAACCGGCTTGCAGATTCGGGGGAACGCCACCGCTTAAGGTGAACGCTTTTGATGAGGAAGGGAGTTCACCGCATTCGCATTGCCAATCACCACACACCAAACCATCTAATCCCTTTCCTATCAATAATGGGATTCTCCGAGAGCAAGCCAAAGAGTAATCTGGGCGGGCGTCGGATGCAACCAATCACTTAAACGTTGGCAGGGCATGCACTTGCATGAAAAATTTCTTTTCGCCCAAATGAAAAGGGAGCCAATCGCAGATGGACTGGCCCCCTTGAAAAGTTCAGATTGAATCTCTCGCTCAAGCCCGCAACAACCCTTTGAAATTCGTCGGATTCACCTGATAGCCCGGAAACAGCGAAGTCAGGTTGGTCGTGCGCAGATGGCCTTGGGCGATTTCAGCGAAGACCTCGCGGAAATCGGTGGTCACCGCCAAGTCGCGGCCTTCGTGCAATTGCGCGGCTTTCAGTCCTGGCCATTTGCCGTAAACTTGTCCGCCTTTGACCGCGCCGCCCAACACGAACATCGCGCTGGCGTGTCCGTGGTCGGTGCCGCGATTGCCGTTTTCTTTCACCGTGCGTCCGAACTCCGTCATCGTCAGCACCACGAGATCATCGGCGAAATCTTTCAGGTCGGCATAAAACGCCGCGATGCCCTGACCGAGTTCAGTCAGGCGATTGGCAAGTTGGCCTTGTCCCGCACCTTCGTTGATGTGCGTATCCCATCCGCCAATGTCAGTGAAGGCGACCTCGATGCCTACGTCGGATTTGATGAGTTGCGCGAGTTGTTTCAAGCGGTCGCCGTATTGTGTGCGCGGATAAATCACCCCCGCCGTTGTCGCATACTGGGTTGGATTGGCTTGCTTGAGCAGCTTTACCGCGTCGAAAGCGTCGCGTCCCGTACCGCGCAACGCATCGTTAGCGGCTTGCGCATACATTGATTCAAAGCCGCCCTGTACGGCTTGCGTTTGTCCGCCCGCGCCGCGAATGCCGAAATCATTCAGATTGCTGATTGCCAACGTAGGCGATTTGCCTTGCATGGTGCGCGGCAAATTGTTGGTCATCGCGACAGCGCGAAACGGCGTGGCTTGAGGTTCGGCTTTGCTTTGTAGGTAACGATTGAGCCAACCATCCTGCGTACTCTTCACGCCCGGCGTGCCGATTTCCATGTAATCCTGCGCGTCGAAATGTGACCGCGTATTGTCGGGCGAACCGACGGCATGCACGATGGCGAGTTGTTTGCTGTCCCACAGGGGCTTGAACGGCGCGAGCGCGGGATTCAAACCGAACTGCCCATCCAGATCAAGCGCAGCGAACTGTCCCGCACCGGGACGCGGCACGGCGATGTTCGGACGCAAGCTGTAATAATCGGCTTCGCCGTAAGGCACGACGGCGTTGAGGCTATCCATTGCGCCGCGTTGAAAGATCGCTACGAAAATTTTGCGACGGCCTTTGTTCGGCGTTTGCGCAGCGGCGCGCAAGAGAAACGCAGGCGCGGTTGAAGCTGCGCCGAGGCTAGCGACCGCTACGCCGCCGTTTTTGAGAAAGAGTCTTCTGTTCATTTTGATCTCCTGCTTACTGACGTTGAAATTCCGGTGAGCCTAACAAAAGGCCAACAATTTTCGCGGCGTCTGAATTGGTTCCGCTGTTGTTCATTGCCAACGTTGCCTCATTCAAACTCTTATCAATCGTAGCGCGCGTTTGCGGCGAAAGCTCGATATGCAAAAGCAGTCGGGCGAAATGATCTACCAACTGTGTGCGTGAAGCGTTTGGTGTTGTCGGCGCGAGCTTAGCGAGGTCTACGCGCGTGCCGTTGATGCGGTTGGCGCTCAACGCCAGCGCGAAATTCATGCGATCAAGCAACGCACCCGTATTCACCCAATGATCCGCCGTGTCGGGATAACCCGTAGGCGGTTGCGCCAAGAAAAGCCCTTCGCCCATTTGCGTGATCCACTTGTGAAATTGCGGATTGCCGTTCGTGTCGCCGTTCAGCGCACGCACGGCGCTCACCGTCATCTCGAAAGGCGTTTTGATTTTGGCGCGATAAGTTTCGTTCGACCAGAACTCCGGTGCGGTGAACATCGCTCGCAGCACTTCACGCATATCGCCGTCCGTCTTGCGGAAGGTGTTTGCCATCTTGTCTACCAGCGCAGCCGGAGGATTGTCGCTCACGAACTTGCGCGCCAGCTTGGTTGAAACGAACTTCGCCGTCGCAGGATGCCGAGACAAAATCTCTATGACTTTGTAGCCATCCTGCATGCCGCCGCCTGCGGGAATCTTTTGTCCCAGGATGATCTTTTCGCCGTCGTCGTGAATCGCGGCGTTGAAATAGAAGCTGCCGCCCGCGCGCGGCTGGCGAATCGTCCAGCCGGTGAAGCAGCGCGCCACTTCCTGCACGTCTTTTTGCGTGTAGCCGCCGTCAACGCCCAGCGTATGCAATTCCATGATTTCGCGGGCGTAATTTTCATTGATGCCGCGATTGCGGCGTTGGGCTTTGAGGCGGTCGAGATTTTGCTGCATCTGCGTGCGGCGCTTTTCGTATTCGGCCTCGTCAATTACAGGCTGTCCTTCCGCCTTGCGAGTACGACGGATTTCTTTCATCTGCTCGATCATCTTTTGCGTACGCTCTTCCTGATCGTTGCCTTTGGCATTGGGTGAGGCGCTCGTCCAGTTGTCGAGATAGAAAAGCATCGCGGGGCTTTCCGCCGTAGCCTTCAACAAATCGCTGAACTTGCCGAACGCTTTCGCGCGAATCGCGTCGCGTTCGTAAGCGGGCGTGAGAATGCGGTCAGCGCCTTTGTTGATGAATACGTTGAAGTGATTGAACCAGAAATCAGTCATCACCTCTTGCAACTGGCGTTCGCTATAAACCGCGCGAATGATTTTGGATTGTTGCAACTGCTCGACGAGTTCGCGCGGCTGGCGATAACCCATCTCAGCCAGAATGCGTTGTGCTTCGCGGCGACGCGCTTGCGGGTCAGGTTGATTGGCATCTGATTTAGCATCGGGCTTCGGAGCGTTGGGCGCATTGCCGCCGGGATACATATCAGTGATGTCGAAGCCCTTTTCTTTCAGCTTCGCAGCAAGCTCTTGTTGCGGTACGTCATAAGTGCGCGCCAGTTCTTCGGTCGTCAAGCCCAACGCATGAATCGTCTTGAGCTTTTGTTCCGTCACGGAATCATCCAGCTTTTCGGGCGCGAGTTGTTCATCGAGAAACTTTTGCCAACCGATTTTTTTGACGCGCTCTGCGTCGCCCAGACGCGCGCCGAACGTGATGCGTTCGAGCAGGTGCGCGACCTTCTGGTCTTCAGTCAAAGGTTTCGCGGCGACGGGTTTTGCTTTCGTCGGCTTGGACTTCGGCGACATTTCCTGCGCCGTTACGCCCAGCGAACTCAAAGCCATCAGGCCGGTCAGCGTCCACACAAAAACTTTTCGGTACATATCAGGTCTCCCCATTCATCGGCTCGTTGTTGATGTCGTGTAAGAATTACTTTCGCAAGGTCGAAAGACGGTGCGTTAGAGATGTGGCTACGGATTTTAGTCGGAAAAGTTGGAAAGAGAAATTCAGGCAGGCTGAAAAGGAAAAAGGCGACTTGCCGAAACTCGTAAGACCTCCCCCAAGAATCCTACGAACTGTGGCAGCCGCCTTCTCTCGTGCGAGACGTGATCGTCTCAAGCCAAAAATTTTTAGGTAAGAACGACTGCCCGAACTCGTAAAACCTCCCCCAAGAATTCTACGAACTGGGCAGCCGCTCTAACTTGATTACGACAGCGGGCATTCCCCAACACCCATCGCCGTAAATTTCAAAACTGCTTGAAGCATTGCTTGTCGCACACCACTTAGCAACGTCCATACCAATGAGGCAAAGCAGGAAGAGTTTTTCTCTAAGCTGTTGATTCTGCAATGGCATGGTGTTTGTTTGCGTATGGTCGCTTCACGCTTCTTGAATTCGATATTGCAGCGAATCAAAACACTTCACTTCAAGCTGATGATGCATTTCTTTCCAGTTGGCTGAAAAATCACAACACCTGTTGACCGTAATCGCACTGTTCAACCAAACAGCATTTCTCACAAGCAGGATTGCGCGGATGGCAAATCTTTCGTCCGTGCAAAATCAGGTTGATATGCAGCGCGTAGTGCTTATTTTTTGGTATCAGCAGTTCCATCTGCCGATGCGCTTCGGCATCGCTGCACCTGACGGGAATCCATCCCATGCGGCGGCAGATGCGTAAAATGTGCGTATCCATTGGGAACACCGCGCGCTTACAGGCAAACAACAATACACATCCGACGGTCTTCGGGCCTACGCCTTTGAGTGAAAGCAGGAAGGCGCGCGCGTCTTCGACCGGCACAGTGTGTAAAAATGACAGGTCGAGTTTGCCCGTCCGCGTCTTGATCTCATTCAGAATGTTTTTGATCGTGATGGATTTTACCTGCGCCAAGCCGCCGAGCTTGATGGCAGCTTCGATCTTTTCGGGCTTCGCGCGCCGGACGGCTTCCCAGTCTTTGAAAGCGCGCTTGAGATTGGCGAAGGTGCGATGGCTATTCTGATTACTG
This sequence comes from Acidobacteriota bacterium, assembly GCA_013140935.1. Classification (GTDB taxonomy): domain Bacteria; phylum Acidobacteriota; class Blastocatellia; order RBC074; family RBC074; genus JACPYM01. The sequence continues at coordinate 978 of JABFSD010000873.1, read as the reverse complement.
GTCGCTTGCGACAAGATCGTACCGATCAATTCTTCCAGCGGATCATCGCCGCATTCGTTGCGCGGCAGACCGTAAGCGGCTTCGAGATTTTGGCAGGCGTATTTTACGCGCCGGAGTTTTTCTTCGCTGACGGTTTCGAGTTGAGCCATGTTTGCTAATGAAATCGCATCGGCTGCTGGCATTCTCCATTCCCCCTTCTCAATTCTTTGACAGAAAGGCCGTGAGTAAAACTCTATCTGTCAGAGAATTGAGAAGGGGGAATGGAGAATGCCGACAGCCGATGGGTTTTGTTCAACGCAGCAAAACAAAATCCCGTAAGAATATGACTTCCTACGGGATCGGGTTTTCTTGAATGAGTGAGTGCGAGTTTACTTCTCGCGCGCCGGAGCCGGAGCCAATCCGTGACGCGGTTCGAGCGCACCCGTCGTCATCGCTTGACTGCCGCTGGGCGGATCGTAAAGCCTGCCCGTCGGCGTTTCGTATTCGTCATCGGTGATGAGCGCACCGCCGTGTTCTTTGGCGAAGACGAGCTTGCCGACTTCGGCGGAATAATCCACTGTCACCAAATCGCCGAAGCCTACTTGATCGGTAGCGATCAGATTCGACAGCGGATAAACCAGAAAGCGTTCGATGGCGCGTTTCAGATGGCGCGCGCCGTATTTGAAATCAATGCCTTCGTTGAGCAGGAAGGTCTTGGCTGTGTCGGAACACTTAAAGACGAACTTGGTTTGCGTACCCGCCATCACACGCGCCTGTACGGCTTTCAATTCGATTTCGAGAATCTGTTTGAGGTGTTCGTTGTTGAGGCTGCGGAACACGACGACGCGGTCAATGCGGTTCATGAATTCGGGCGAGAACTTGCGGCGCGCGGCTTCGAGGGCGGTGCGATAAATCTTTTGGTCTACGTCGCTGTCCAGCACGCCGCTTTGTTTGAGCGGCGCAAATCCGATGCCGCCCGAAATGAGTTCGCTCATCTCA
>JABFSD010000436.1 GCA_013140935.1 Acidobacteriota bacterium | reverse complement strand
TAGTTCCGCCTTCAGGCGGGGATTTCGCAACGCAGCCCGCCCGCCTGAAGGCGGAACTACGAACGCGCTTAACGGCGATGTTTTACGCCGCGTAAGCGACTTGCCCCGCGATGACCGTATGTGTGACGGTGAAATCAGGTTTGAAAATCGCTACGTCAGCGTCTTTGCCAGCTTCGAGCGTGCCTTTGCGATTAGCTATGCCGCAAGCCTGAGCGGGAGCCAGCGACGCCGTATGCGCGAGATCAAGCCAATCCAATCCGGCAAAGGCGTGTGCATTCGATAATGCCCGATTCATCGTCAGCACCGAACCCGCAATCGTTTGCCCATCCATCAACGTACAAAGATTGCCGCGCACCTTTACCTGAAAACTCCCCAACGTATATTCACCGTCGCCCATACCTTGCGCCGCCGTCGCATCAGTCACGAGTGTAATTCCATCGCGGCCCTTGCTGCGCCACGCATGCCGCACGACTTGCGGATGCAAATGTACGCCGTCGCAAATGAGTTCGGCGCAAATCGCCGGTTCGTTGAGCGCGGCAGCAGCGAGTCCGGGCTTGCGATGGTGCAGGCCCGACATCGCGTTGAATAGATGCGTCGCCCGCGTCGCGCCGGCCTCAATCGCGGCGAGCGCCGTGTCGTAATCGCATTCAGAATGTCCCAACGAAGCAATCACGCCGCGTGCTTTGAGCCACTTAATGAGTTCCAGTCCGCCCGGCAATTCAGGCGCGAGCGTCATGATCTTGATGCGGTTTTCGGCGGCAGCGAGCAATTCGGCGCATTCATCGAAGTTCGGGTCGCGTATGCCCTCGACCGGTTGAGCGCCTTTATATTTGACGTTGATGTAAGGGCCTTCGATGTGCAATCCGAGCAAGTGCGCGGCAGGCGCTTTATTCAAAGCCAGTTCCGCCTCTTTCACATCGTCAATTGCGCGCAGCAATTCTGCATGGCGCGCGGCAATCGTCGTAGCGAGAAAGCCCGTTGTACCGAATTGCAGCAAGTTACGCGCAATGCGTCCAATGCCTGCCGCGCCGTTCGCCATTACGTCATCGCCGCCGCTGCCGTGAAAGTGCGTATCAATCAAGCCCGGCATCACTACGCAACCCGTCGCGTCAATGATCTGTGAGTTCTCGTCAGGCGCGGCTTCGCTGGCTGAACTGACGAAACTAATGCGCCCGTCTTCGCATAAAACGATTCCGTTAGTGATGGCGGCTTCCGGCGTAACGACCGTGCCGCCCGTGATAGCCAGACGTTGAGACATGATTTAACAGTGTTGTGCCACCGTGGTGAGCAGGTGGTTGAAATCAATCGGTTTGCGAATGAATCCGGCGGCGGCGAGTGGTATGACGTGGTCAGAGACTTCATCCGTCGCCGAAATCAATACGACGGGAATCTGGCCGATGGCGGGGTCTGATTGTTGGGCTTCTCTGAATTCCCACGCATCCATCACCGGCATCATCAAATCGAGAATGATGAGCGCGGGTTTGATTTCAGTTTGCAGGTGCGAGATCGCGTCCGCGCCATTCGAAGCGCCCACCGCTTGATAGCCGTTGCTGTTCAAATAAAACACCACCAGATCACGGATGTCGTAATCGTCGTCAATCACCAGGATATTTTTATTGGATTCGTTTGCCATCGCCTTCACCGAGACTCCTTACAAAAAACTTTCGGAGTCGCATCTTACACCAGCCGTCAAGCCGATATGCAATGGCTGCAATGGCCTGTGTACCATCGCGTCGTTTCGTGCGCGCAGCTTCGGGCTTGACTCATTCGCGCGTCGTTCGGATAATCCGCCCGCGTTGCAGCACATCAATATCACAATCATCAAAGCTGCAACGGTCATTTGCTGGGAATCGTACCAAGCCATTCAACAGCCGTTTTTAGCAGGCAAGAAGGACTTTCGATCAGAACACATCCGTGTTCGCGTAGTAAGCAATTGTATGTTTGGGTTACGCGATCTCGCGTAGCTTTTCCTGGCGTCAAATCATCACGACGCTTACTTACCCATTTCAGGAGGTTCCATGAAACACGTCACCCTGATGCAGCGCCTGCTGATCGTAGGCGGCCTCATCCTCTCGTTCGCTGGTGCGGCACGCGCACAAACCAGCGCGAGTTTAAGCGGCACCGTGCAAGACCCCCAAGGTCATGCCGTCGCCGGAGCGAAAGTCAGCCTTGCCAATACGGCCAAGACGACCCAACTCGAAACCACCACCAATAGCGAAGGCTTTTACACCTTCCCGGTAATTCAACCCGGCAATTACACCGTGACGATTGAGGCGGCGGGCTTTAAGAAATCGGCTACGACGGGCATCGTCGTCAACGCCGCTGACAAACAATCCACCGGCATTACCAAGTTGGAAGTCGGCGACATTGCCAATACGGTCGAAGTCACTGCCGATGCCGCGACCTTGCTGATCAAAACCGAATCGGGCGAGCAAGGCACGGCGATCAACAACCAACAGTTGCAGAATCTCGCCGTCAACGGACGCAACTACCTCGACTTGCTGAAACTGACGCCCGGCGTAGTGCAAACCACGGGCTTTGCCACTTCCGGCCCGGGCGGATTGGGCAGCATCGAAATCAACGGCACCCGTCCCGGCAAAAACAATCTGACCATTGACGGAACCACCAACGTAGACACCGGCTCGAACGGCACGCAACACATCGCACTCTCGCTCGACAATATCGCAGAGTTCAAAGTGTTGACCTCGAACTTCCAGGCCGAATACGGACGTTCGGGCGGCGGCTCGATTCAACTCGTAACCAAGAGCGGCACGAGCCAGTTTCATGGCACGGGTTATTACTTCCATCGTCACGAACAGTTCAACGCGAACAGCTATTTCAACAACGCGAATGGCTTTCGCGCCAACCTGCCGGGCGTCTTGAATAACCCGCGCAATTTCTATCGTTACAACCAACAGGGTTACAACATCGGCGGCCCGGTGTGGGCACCGAAAATCGGCAGCAAATACTTGAAAGAACGCCTGTTCTTTTTCTGGTCGCAGGAATGGCAGGAACAATTGGTGCCGCAAGCCGCGCGTCAATCGCGCGTGCCGACGGCGCTCGAAGCCAGAGGTGATTTCAGCCAGACCAAGGCTGACGGCAATGCCACCGCGGCTTCAGCGGCGGTCGTCATCAGAGACCCGGTGAGTGGTCAACCCTTCGCCAATAACATTATTCCAGCGAACCGCATTGACCCGAATGGACAGAAGATTCTCAATCTTTTCCGCAAGTTCGAGAACCTGCCGTTAGATCCGGCGGGCATCAATGCCTTGCGCTACAACCACAATTCACAATTGAGCGTCAGCTATCCACGCAAAGAAAACAGCATCCGGCTCGATTACAACGTCACGGATAACACCAAGGCGTATGTGCGTTATACGCGCGATGCCGACCAACAAATCATGCCTTACGGTTTGGGTTGGACGGGCGGCAACAACCAGATTCCGTTCGACAATCTGGTTTTCAGACAAGCGCCGGCCTGGAACAGCACGCTCAACGTGACTTCGACCTTGTCGCCGACGCTGACCAACGAATTCATTTTCGGCGCGAGCCAAAATAATCTGACGCTCAATCCCAGCGTGCCCGACGCAGCCAGCTATGGCGGCATCGGCTTTAACTTCGCGCTGCCATTTCAGGGCTATCCTGCCAATCAGTGGTTCAACATTACGTTTGGCGGCATTCCGAATACGAACTTCGGCGGCACGACCGGTTACAGCCAGTTCCCTTACAAGAACTCCAATACGACCTTCGACCTTTATGACAACGTCAGCAAGGTCTTCGGTACGCATACGTCGAAGTTCGGCTTTTACTATCAACGCAGCCGCAAGGATCAAGCTGCGGGCGATTCCGCGGCGATCAGTTTCAGCAACAACGTCAACAATCCGAACAACTCAGGGCATCCTTATGCGAATGCGTTGCTCGGCAATTTCGACACGTTCCGCCAACCCAACATCGGCGTATTCCAGGGGCAATATCGTTCGACCAATATCGAGTGGTATGCGCAAGACAACTGGAAGGTGAACAGCCGCCTGACGGTGGATTACGGCATGCGGTTCTCGCTGATCTATCCGCAATTCGATAAGCGCCAGCAGGAATACTATTTCGTGCAAGACAAGTGGGATGCGTCCAAAGCAGTGCGTCTCTATCGCCCGACTTGCGCGCCTAGCGCCACCGGAGCCAGCACGTTCGCACTCGGTGGTTGCACGGCAGCCAATCAGCGCGCTTATGACCCCGGCCCGAACGGTACGATTACGCCGCTTCAGGCGGCGCAAAATCCGAACCTGCTGTTGCCTGCCTATCTGGTCAACCGCATCATTCCGGGTTCGGGCAATCCGTTCAACGGCATGGTCGGTCAAAAAGAAGGCAACTTCCCTGGCGGCATTCAAAGCCGTGGCGTGCAATTCGGCCCGGCCTTCGGCTTTGCTTTTGACGTATTCGGCAACAAAAAAACGGTGCTGCGCGGCGGCTATCGTTGGGGCTACGACCGCGTGCAAGGCAACGAACTCGCTTTCGCCGCTGTCGGCCAACCGCCGCTGTTTTTCAATCCGACGTTCAACTTCGGCAGTTTGGCTGACGTAGGAAAAAGTACCGGACAAATCGCGCTGGGCACGGTCGGTGTAATTTCGGCGGATCAGAAAGGTTACATCCCCAGCGTGCAAAGTTTCAGCCTGCAGGTGCAACAAGACGTAGGTTGGAACACCGTCTTGAGCGTAGGTTATGTCGGCACGTTGAGCCGTCACCAACAGGAACTGCTCAACATGAATTTCAGCCCTTACGGCGAACTCTTCACCAAAGCGGCGCAAGACCCGGCGAAATTTGCCGGCGGCATTGTGCCGGATGAAGAACCCGGACTGGCTCAGATTTACCGGGATGCCGGACTGAAGTTCTCAGGCACTTACGCGCTGGCGGCGGACTTCCTGAAACGCTATCCGGGCTATACGACCGTAGGCATGCGCACCTTCGGCGGTTCGTCGAACTATCATTCGATGCAATCCACGCTGACCAAACGGATGGGCAATTCGGTGAATATCGGTATGGCTTATACCTTGTCGAAAGCGATGGGGACGGCTAACACCTACAGCGATTTCATCAATCCGGTTTGTTCGCGTTGCGCGAACTATCGCCGTTTGAGCTATGACCGCACGCACTTGATGGTACTCAACTATGACTGGCGCTTGCCGGGCTTACGCGACGCCAATCCGTTCATCAAAAGCGTGACCAACGGTTGGCAAATCACCGGCATCACGCAATTCATTTCCGGTTCGCCCACGCAAGCGGGCGTCGGCATTCCGAACATCAACCTCAATCAACGCCTCAACGGTTCCTGGACTGAAGGATCGAGCGCGTTGTTTAGCGGCGATGTCAGTCGCACCGATAACCGCAACGACGCGTTCAACTGGCAGAACGTTCGGTTGCCTTCCGTATCGGAAGCGCTGCAACTCAAGGGCGCTTATCCGGTCGCTTATATGGATACGCCTGGCATCAACGTGACGGACTTGTCCCTTTTCAAGAACTTCCCGTTGGGCAAGGACGGCGACCGCCGCATCCAATTGCGCGTCGAAGCCTTTAACATCTTCAACCGCGCGCAATTCAGCGGATTCAATACCGGTATAAACCTCAACATTTGCGGCGATTTCAACGAACCGGCAGCCACCAACACCAGTTGCGCGGGCTTCTCTACGTTCCAGAAAGCATCCGCTTCGGCTGTTACCCGAACGCTGGCTAACGGCACTACCGCCACCGTCAACCCCGTCCAAAACATTCGCGGCACTTCGCTCGCGGGTAATCCGCGACTGGGCAATGGCGTGGGCGAATACAATGGCTTGAGCGGTACTGTGTCAGGCAATCGCATCATTCAGCTTGCCGTGAAGATTTACTTCTAAACCTTCACGAACGAGCTGAATGTTCATCAACTGCGGGGATTGCAACGTGTGTGCAATCCCCGCTTTTCTCTGGTGAGGTACGGGATGAAACTCGGACGTGGTGGGCTGTTGCTGTGTTTGATGGCAGTCAGTGTCTCGGCGCAATTGGGCGGCGTCGGCGGCCCCGGTTTCATCGTCTTTGGCCGCGTCTATTTGCCTAACGGCAAACCGGCTTCGCGCGTCAAGGTTTATCTCGAAATGCCTAATGGCCTGAATCGTTATATTCCTTGCGATGACGGCGGCAACTATGAGTTTCGCGGCATGCCGGGCGGGCGTTACAAAGTAAAAGCGGTCAATCCCGACGCGCTGGAACAGTTCAGCGATCCGGCGGAATCTGATTCGACCCGTGCTTATGCCAATCGCGTGCAAGTGGATGTTTACTTGCGCCTGCCAATAAAAACTTCCGCCGCCAATGCCAAGCCCGAAGTCATCAGCGTCGCTGAAGTTTCACAGAACATTCCCAAGTCTGCGCGCAAAGCCTTTGAACAAGGCGTCAAGCTGCAAAAAGAAAACCAATCTGACAAAGCTCTCGCGCAATTTGATCAGGCGATTGCGCAATATCCTGCTTACTTCCAAGCCCTAACCGAACGCGGCAACCTGCGCATGACGCGCAATCAGTTCAACGAAGCCGCCACAGATTTCATCGCGGCGCTCAAGCTCAACGAAAAATATGTTTTGGCGCTGCGCGGTTTGGGCTATTGCCAGTTGCAGCAAAAACAATTCGACGCGGCGATTGCCAATCTCGAAAGCGCCTACAAACTCGCGCCGCAAGCCGGCTTGACGCTGATGTTGTTGGGTTACGCGAATCTCTCTGTCGAGCACTATGAACCGGCGCGCGAATGTTTGACGGAATCGCTGCGCCTCGATCCGCAAGGCGCGGCCCGCGCTCACGTTTATCTGGCTGAAATTTTGGCGCAAGAGCAAAAGTTCAAAGAGGCGGCGGAGGAAATTCAGGCTTATCTCAAGGTGAATCCGCAGGCGGCGGACGCGGCGGCGTTGAAAGAAATGGCGGCGAAATGGCAGGCACAGGGCAAAGCTAAACCGTAACCAGTTTTTCGACTTCCTAACTTGCGCTAGCCTGTACTCGTCATGACGCAAATCATTCTGACCTTA
>JABFSD010000874.1 GCA_013140935.1 Acidobacteriota bacterium | reverse complement strand
ACCGTGGGCGATGTGATTGCCATGATGAACACGGGGGCGTATACGATCTCGCAGATGACCTCTTACAACGGGCGCGTATTCCCTGCCGTCGTTTTGCTCGAAGAAGACGGCAGCGTCCAACTCATTCGTCAACGTGACACATACGAAGACCTGATTCACAACGAATTGCTATGAATCCACCCATTCTCAAACGCATCGCCAATCGTCGGGTAAACGCGGATTTGGCCGCAGAAGGCGAAACACCTGCGCCGCCGTTGTCGCTTGACGTCGAAATCGTCAGCAATGCTTGCGAAGGCGTATTGCTGCAATACCGCGCGACGGATGGCTCGTTTCATCGTTCGCTTTATCATCGTTCAGTGGTAGAAGCCGAACGCGCCGCGCGCGCGGAATTCGGCATCGGCCACGATGAATGGCAAGCGGGCGACTTGCCGTCCGCACCTGCGCGTCCGGCGAATGATCGTCCGCCGTTGCCGCGCCGTTCCTAAATCGTCAAACGAGGAGAACCCAAATGATGAACCGCTATCTTTTTCTTTGCGTAGCGTTGGTACTCGCCGCCCTTTCGTTCTTACCGCTCGCCGAAGCGCAACGTCAGGCCGCGAAACTTTTTGACGGCAAAACTTTCAAAGGCTGGGAAGGGAACCTCAAACTCTTTCGTATTGAGCAAGGCGCGATGGTGGGCGGTACGCTGAAAGTGCCGATTGCGCGCAACGAGTTTCTTTGCACGAATGCCGAATATGACGATTTTGAGATGAGGCTCAAGGTCAAGCTCTTGGGCGATCCGGCGAAAGCGAACGCGGGCATTCAGTTTCGCACGCAGCGCATCCCCAACCACCACGAAGTCATCGGCTATCAGGCCGATATGGGGCAAGGGTATTGGGGCGCGCTTTATGACGAATCGCGTCGGAAGAAAGTTCTCGCTGGGCCTGCTGAAGAATTGTTGAACAGAATTCTCAAACGCGACGATTGGAACGATTACGTGATTCGCGCCGAAGGCAAACACATTCGACTCACGCTCAACGGCGTGACGACAGTAGATTACACAGAGCCTGACGACGCGATTCCGCAACGCGGACGCATCTGCGTGCAGATTCACGCCGGCCCCGCCAGCGAAGCTTGGTACAAAGACCTCACCTTACAAACACTTAAAAAATGATGAACACTTTTTTACGCGCGCTTGTCGTAGGCCTGCTGCTGGTTGTCTCCAACTTCGCCCAGTCGAAACAAGCTGACTGGCGTACCGCTACGCCCGAATCGCAAGGTGTAGATTCCGCTGCGCTCGCCGAAGCTATCACGCAGGCACGCGCGAAAGGCTTGGCGATTCACAGCCTGCTCGTAGTTCGCAATGGTTACTTGATTGCCGAGGCTTATTTCTTTCCTTACAACGGCAAGACCCCGCACGACATTGCTTCTGTCACGAAGCCCATTACGACGACCTTGATCGGACTGGCGATTGCGCAAGGCAAGATCAAATCGGTGCAAGAGCCGCTGCTTTCGTTTTTCAGCGAACGGCGATTCAAGAATGTAGATGAACGCAAACGCCGCATTACGCTCGAACATTTGCTGACGATGTCTTCCGGTTTGGATTGCGCGGGGCGCGGCGAACCGGCGCTGTGGAATATGTTTCTTGCGGCTGACAACACGCAATTCATGCTCGACCTGCCGACGGTGAGCGAACCCGGTGCGCAATACGCTTATTGCAGCGGCGGCATGCATTTGCTTTCGTCCGTCATTAGCAAAACGACGGGGATGAATGCCGAAGCCTTCGCGCGCCAACATCTGTTCGCGCCGCTGGGCATACGCAATTTCATTTGGCCGCACGATCCGCAAGGCGTTTCGCACGGATTCGGCAACTTGCACTTGCTGCCACGTGATATGGCGAAACTTGGTTGGCTGTTTCTCAATCAAGGTAAGTGGGAAGGGAAGCAGATCGTACCGGCGGATTGGGTAGCGAAGGCTACGAGTTCGCACATCAAGACAGGCGGCGCGGGGACGAGCGATTACGGTTATGGCTGGCGTGTACCTCCCAACGGCCCCATCGCGTTTGAAGCAGGCGGACGAGGTGGACAGCAAATCAGCGTGCTGCCATCAAAGAACGCCGTGATCGTGTTCAACGGCGGGGGCTTTGCGAATGGCGAGGTGATGAAGCAAGTTCTCGCGGCCTTCAAAAGCGACACGGCATTACCTGCGAATCCCGCAGGCACAGCGCGACTGCAAGCGGCAATCAAAACCGTCAGCCAGCAACTTGCGATTGGCAAACATGTCGAACCTGAACTCGTAAAAAAGATTTCTGGAAAGACTTTCGTGCTCGAACAGAATTGGCTGGGCTTGCAATCGTTGTCGCTGCAATTTGGCGCAGAGACGGTGACTGCCCGCCTGCAATTCGGCTTCGCGTTCAAACAAGCACAATGGGGTACGTCAGCCAAAGCGCGTGGCAAAGTAACGATCATTGAAACGCGCCCCGTTGGACTACACGGCGCGCCGCGTTTCTCACCGAACGGCATACACGGCGCACCGGTTGCGTTGACCGGATATTGGGAAGATGAGCAAACCTTCGTGCTGGAATACGACGAAGTGTCGAGTACGAACTGCTCGTCGCTGCGCATCACCTTTACCGACGATGGCGTAAGCATTCGTGCGAAAGAGCGCACGGGGTTGTTTGAGGAAACGTTTGCGGGCAAGCCCGTGCGCCAACCCTGAATGAACGTTATGGCCTACTTCCTTGATCTCTATTCGCCGAAAACGTACGCAACCTTTGCACAAGCGAACCACAACGTTTCAGGCTTTCCGTTACGTCACGAAAACGCTGCTCGCAAAGTGCAAGTCGGCGACAAGTTGATTTGCTATTTGACGAAGGTGTCTTGCTGGTTCGGCGTGCTTGAAATCACCAGTCCGTATTTTATAGATGCTACGCCACGCATCGCCGGGGATGATCCTTACGTGGTCAGGTTCACCGTGAAAGAGATCGCGTGGCTTCCGCTGGAACGAGCCGTGCCGATCAAAGACGAAGAGGTGTGGAGCAATCTTTCTTTCACGCGAAATTTGCCGATGGATTCAGGCGCGTGGGCGTGGAAGGTGCGCAGCAGCCTGACTCGGTTGGATGAGCAGGACGGCAGCTTTCTCGAAGATTTGATCTTGCGGCAGGTCGTTCAGCAGCAGTGAACGCGGGGGTTGTTCGATAAGACATTTAGAGGGAAACTGGCAATCGAACACTAAAAGGAGTTGCTTATGCCTGTCACAGAAGCTGTGTTTGAAAATGGAGTATTAAAGCCGCTCGTGGCTGAAGGCTTGAAAGAACATTGGCACTATCGGTTGACGTGGGAAGAGGCCGACGCCATCAAAGCCTCCAACGGCGGACAACTCACGTTGCCTGCACATTTGGCACATCGCCTCGATGTTTTGTCAGACGGTCGGCGTGTGATTCGATTTTGTGGCGCACGGATAGATTCACTGGCCGATTGGCCCGAAGACTTCGACCCGGTTTCCGTCGCTTTGCAAGAAATACGTGAAGAGCAAAATCGTTTACGGGAGGAAGAGTGGGATGAGTTTTATTCCGAGGAACGGCAGCCATGATGGAATACGTCACCGATACGCATCCGCTCTTATGGAATCTGTTTACGCCGAAGCTGCTGGGACGCGCAGCCTTTGCCGCGTTTCGTGCAGTAGATCGCGGTCAGGCCAAACTCTACGTGCCTGCCATCGTTGTTTCAGAAATGGTAATGGTGATTGAGAAAGGTCGCATCCCCAACACGACGATGCAGGACTTACTCGACGAAATCAGTTTGCTCGAACTTAGCCCGCAACACGAGTTGCTGCCGCTGATGCCAACCACGGCAGTCGCCAGCCGTGTACTCACTGCCATACCTGATATTTTCGATCGGTTGATTATGATGGAAGCCCACCAGCGAGGATTACCTCTGATTACCCGCGACGCTGTGATTCGCGGTTCCGGCTTGGTCAATGTGGTTTGGGACTGAGCGAAGGCTGTTTCACTTGATACGCTAACAAACAATGGCTGAAGAAAAATCCCAACTCATTCCCCAATTGGTCAGAGGACTCACCCTCACCGACACCACAGCGTTAGTCATCGGCACGGTTATCGGTACGGGCGTATTCCTCAAAGCCGCCCCGATGGCGCAAGACGTAGGCACGCCGATGCTTGTACTCGCCGCGTGGGTCGCCGCCGGTTTGCTGTCGTTGGCAGGCGCGCTTACTTACGCCGAACTCGGCGCGATGATGCCAGAGGCGGGCGGCGAATATGTTTACCTGCGCAAGTCTTACGGCGAAGCCTCGGCGTTTCTGTTCGGCTGGCAGCGTTTCATCGTGGCGGGCAGTGCTTCGATTGCGGCGCTGGGCGCGGGCTTTGCGATTTTTCTTTCGCGTTTCGTGCCGCTCGAAGCCGTATGGGCGCAGCACGATTTCAGGTTTTTAGGCCAGACGATCAATTGGCAATTCGGCGCGAAACAACTCGTCGCCGTGGCCGTCATTCTTTTTCTCACGGCGCTCAACTGCCTCACCGTAGCCTTCGGCGGCAAAGTGCAATCGCTCTTTACTGCGCTCAAGATCGCCGGCATCGCCTTCGTCATCGGCGGCGTATTTTTCGTCTCGCCCACGGCTACGTGGTCGCACTTGGCTGCGCCCGCCAACGCGCCGCAATGGAGCGGGTTTGCGCTTTTCGGTACGGCGATGCTCGCGGCGCTGTGGGGTTACGACGGCTGGAACAACATGCCGATGGCGGCGGGCGAAGTGAAAAATCCGGGCCGCAACATTCCGCTCGCCTTGATCGCAGGCATGATCGTCGTGATGGCGCTCTATTGTCTGATGAACCTCGCCTATTTTTACGCACTGCCGTTTGACGAAGTGCTGACGGCGAATTCGACGAAATATCGCGAAGCGTTGCCGACAGCGGCCAAAGCCGCGCAAACGTTTTTGGGTGAATACGGCGGCAAGCTGATTTCCATCGCCTTTGTCATCTCGGCTTTCGGCGCGTTAAACGGCTCGATTCTTTCCAACGCTCGCGTACCTTTCGCTATGGCGCGTGACGGCAAGTTCTTTCAGCAGTTCGGCACCTTGAGCGAAGGCACGCGCGTGCCCGTGTTCTCGCTGCTCGTGCAAGGCGTGTGGTCGTGCGTACTGGCGCTGTCAGGTACGTTCGATCAACTGACCGATTGTTTGCTGTTCGCTTCGTGGATTTTTTACGGCCTCGTGACTTCTTCCGTATTCGTCTTGCGTCGCAAGCTGCCGATGGAAGACCGCCCTTACAAAACTTTTGGCTATCCGGTGATTCCGCTCGTCTTTGTGCTGGTCGCGTTGTGGCTGATTCTCAATACGCTGTTTACCAAGCCGGTTGAGTCGGTCGTCGGACTCGTGCTGATGGCGCTGGGCTTGCCGCTGTATTGGTACTTTCAGCGTCGCTGAGAAGCGAAAAAACGGCTCGCTGGTGTGAAGTGACACGCCTCAGCACCAGCGAGTTCATGAACCGCTATTCCCCCAAGCAATCTTCACCGTCGGGGATGCAGAATCCGCGGCATTCTTTAAAGCCATCGGGACATTTGCCGAAAAATCCCGTTATCTTGGAAGCCTCTTGCATAAATTCCTGCACGTGGCGTTGATGCGACTCTCGTAGAAGTTTTTCCTTGCCTTCTCGATCATCCAGATTAAATTCCTGCGTTGCTTTCAGGTAAGCGTTCAGTACGCGTGACATTGCCGTAATTTCTTTTTCGTTAATTTCTTCTGTACATGACATAGCATTCTCCTTGTTGAATCAGTCGTTCAGTGCCCGCGCATTTTTACGTCTACGGGCAAAAGTGAAGGCGCAAATGACTAGCCGAAAACTGCCAACCAACCTTAAATTTTTTTCTCCAGTCGTGTGACAAAGTGCCATTGAGATTGCTTGCTGAAATAAAGATAGCGCTGATCGGGTGACCAATTCAGGCTGCTCAATAGTACTGTTGCCTCGCGATTGTCAGTCATTTGTCTACTCTTGCCGTCAGACAAGTTGAAAATTATCAGGTTATCGTTGCCATTTTCTTGAGTGACAAAAGCGAGTTGTTTTCCGTCAGGTGATAGTTTGAAGCTATCGAAGTACGCCCGCGGGAAACGCGCCAGTTCAAGCGGCTGGCGGCGGTCGAGTCTGAGGCGTATGAGCGCTACTTCCTGTAATAAGTCTAGGGTCGAACTCATGCTTTTGACCAACAGTATCTCAGTGTTCCCCGACAGCCAGCCTGGCATTCGTAAAGAGCGAGGCGATTCATACAGCGTTTGGTTAGTCTCAGCGTGTTTGACACAGAGACGATAGGTTACGCGCATGCCGGGCGTCTCCCGTTCCGCAACCAGATAGGCCAACCGCATGCCGTCAAAAGACCAAACCGGAGAGAAGACGGTCGCGGAGGGGGAAGTTAAATTGGTCAGCGGTTTGTTCCACGACCCGTCTGCGGCCGTCTGCCAAAGATTGCGAGAGCCTTCTCTTTTCGCCACATAGATCAGACTACCGCCATTCGGTGACCAGGCCACGGTAGGGGGGCCGAGGTGAAAAGGAACGGGCGAAAAACTGGAAGGCGTAACATCCGGTTGTAAGAGCTTTTCTGCACGAGCGCTAAGGTCGAATGTCCATAAATCGAAGCGCCCCTGTGCCTGCCGCAAAAAAGAAATGGCATCTCCCTTGGGCGACCAGCGGGCGCTAAACCCCGGGCTCGTCAATTTTTCTGCCGCTACCCGCGAGCCCACAGTTTGAAGAAAGATTGACTCGTTAGCGCGTTTGACCGTACTGGTAGTCTGAAAAACCATTTGGCGGTAGTCGGGCGAAAATTCCGGCAACACTTGTAAACCGAAATCCGAGGTGTGCTTTGTCTCAAACAGCGGGTTGATTTCCAATGAGAAAATATTCGCCTGATCACGGACATATTTAATTAGAAAGGTTTGTCCGTCTGGAGTGACTTGCAATGAATCGTAGTGTTGATTATCGAAAGTAACTTGTTCCACCGCACCATCGGCGATCCACGCAATATAAGCATTCAATGTTCCATTACGATCTGCCAGA
>JABFSD010000993.1 GCA_013140935.1 Acidobacteriota bacterium | reverse complement strand
CAAGGCACATGCGGTTCGTGGCGAAATTCGCCAGTTGAATGCGCAGGTTGCTTTCCAGCGCCGCTGTCGCCGTATGCGCCCAGCACGAACCGCATGTGCCTTGATTGCGCACGGCTGGCACGACGCCTTTGATGCGCCAGTCGAAGCGCGGCAAAAACGGATGCAATTCACCCAGCGGGAACTCCGCCAGTTGGACGGCGGTTTTGCCCGTCATCTTTTGCCTGACGATGTCGTCAATGACTGATTCTATGATGGTTTGGATGGACAACCGGCGCGCGCCCTGTGCCAGCCACGCGTCGCATTTTGCCTGCAACTGTCGCCGAAATTCCTCGACGCGCTGGCGCAGGTCTTCTCCACGCATTCCTTTGTTGGCAATCGGCTTGGGCGGCTGGTTGAGTTCCTCAAGTGAGGCTCGATTGAGTTCTTCCCGCAGCGCCGCCAATCGCGCTGTTTCACTTTGACTGGCGGGGTTGGGTGCGGCGGAATTTTTGCGCGGACGATTCATCGAGATGTCCTTTGAAAAAACTGGTTAGTGGTGTGACTGCTTTGGTAAACACGCAACGACACAGAGACCGATGCTGGCGGCCTCTGTGTCGTTGCGATCAAAACTTGTGGAATGTTAGGTTGAGTGTGCCTTCAGCTTCTCGCTTGCTTGAGGCTTTACCCGACGCCACAGCACTCGACGGGACATTCCCCTTGGGTTCCAGCACAAACTGAGCCGTTGCCCAAACAGTCAATTGTGCCATCCGGGCAATTACCAATTGTTCCCTTGAAGTTGACTCTATTCACCCCTTTAACTCCCTGAGTATCTCTGACGAGCTTTACGACTTTGTTACGGTCGGCCTGTTTGGGTAAGCGCCCGACAATTGTGACGACACCATTTTTGACACGAAACCCGAAGCTGAATCCGAGAGTTTTGAAATCTTTTAGTTTGGCCACCGTCATGCCGTTGCGAACGTTCGTCAGCACCGCACGCAAGATCTCGTCATCGTTGGGTTGTGAGCTTGCAGCCACAACCGGTTCCGCCCGAAACGAATGATCGGGTATAGCAACACCGCGCGCGGCTAATGATCCGCTACCCAAAACCGCCATGAACAAACCGACCAGTACGCCACTGGCAAGCATAATTTTCTTAGTCATCTGTGTGTCTCCGTGGTTAATGACCGGTGAGAGCGCGGTGAAAGCCTGGCCCTGCAACAGTCAATGGGGTGTAAAACTACTGGTTTCAAGCGAAGCCATTACGTACTTGCCCTTCGTTGGCATCATGCGCAGGAAGTAACTGAAAACCGCCATCCGAAAGAAAGAATTTCGAAGACCGTTGCGAATTGAACAAGCCCACTCATTCAAAACCAGTCAGCATTGCGATCACGTTATGCTTGGTTTGTTTGCCGAAATAGATGGCACGGCTATCCGGCGACCAAGCCAAATTGGATAGATAGCGTTGCGGATCGTTGTTGTTCGTCAGTTTTTTAGGAACACCACCGCCAAGGGGCAACACCCACACGTTATCTTTCCCATCTTGCCGTGAAACAAAAGCTATCGTTTGTTTATCTGCTGAAAGATAAAGATTGGGTAAATAAGTATTGGGCAAAGTGGCAATGGTGCGCTCCTTACCCATTGCGACTGAAATCCGAAGCAAGGTGATTTCTGAGGGGAACAAGAAATCGTTACCAGCGGGACGTTTCGCTAATACTAACGATTCATCCTGCGCCGACCATCCCAATAAACGTAATATCATATTTTCTTGCCAAACCATCCGCGAGTGTTTGGCAGCGACCTCGGCCACCCAAAGACCAGAAGGGGATTTAGCATCTTGTAACAGGTAGGCTAAACGCTTGCCGTCAGTTGACCAAAAGGGAGTTTGAGGAGGTAGCTTGGGTTCGTCATTACGGTTTATTACTGGTGTATTATTTGATCCCTCAACATCAATTACCCAAAGGTGAGTTAGCTCATTTACTGCTAGGCTATAAACCAGCTTGTTGCTATCCGGCGTCCAATCAAAGCTATTTATGTGCATACGATTGTATGGCAACGGTGACGCCGTGACTCGATACAAGGAACCTTTTACTAACAACTTTTCTTCGCGACTGCTGACATTTATCACCCAAAGACTGTCTTCACTGCCTTGCCTACGTCTGAAGGCCAATCGTTTTCCGTCAGGTGACCATCTGGGCAGATAGCCCTCTTTCACCAGCGTAACCGGCCTCTCCGCAGAACCGACGGATTTCATCATGATCGAGCTTTGAAAAAGGTTACCGCTTTGGTTGAAATTCCTGACGCTTTGATAAGCGATGGTTCGATTGTCAGGTGCCACATCAGGCCAACACTCAAAGCCGATGTCGGAAGTCACAGAAAACTCTTCGGCCTTTGCCACCTGCACGCCGCCGAGGTCTGAGGCTTCGATAGAAGAACCGTAAAGCACTTTTGTGCCGTCGGTCGCAACATCCAGCACGCGTGTGTCCTGTTCGCCCAGTGTGAGTTGCACGGGCTGATGTCCGGCGCGGTCGGCGACGAAAATTTGCGAAGTCCGTTCGACGCTCGCGCTAAAAAAGACACGATCGTTATCAGAATGCCAAAGCGTTTGTGAAACCAGCGCCGGTAATTTGGCGATGAGTTGGGGCGTGCCGCCGCTGACCGGTGCAACCGAGATCAAGAACTCCTGCCCGCTGCGGCTGCCATAAGCGAGAGATCGCTCATCCGGCGAAATGCTAATCGTATTTTGAATGATTTGCGCCGTATCGAATTGCGTCACTTGCTTGACGGTTTTGGTGGCGACATCCAGCGCGAAGAGATTGCGTTTCGATTCGTAATAGATCGTAGCACCGCTGCCTAACCAGGCGCGCAATTGCACACCGGTTTCATCCGCCGCCAGCGCCTTGAGCAGCACTGGCGTACCGCCCAGCAAAGGCTTGCGCCAGATGCCCGGTTGATGAGGCCGCAGCGAAACGTAAGCGATCTCTTCGCCCGTTGGCGAACAGATCGGATTGCGGTTGGGAAACTCGTCTTTGGTGCTTTGCTCGGCCCCGCCTTCGGTCGTCGTCTGTTTGACCCAAATGCTACTGATGCCGCCTTTGAAGGAAGTGAACGCTACCCATTTGCCGTCCGGCGAAAATGAGGCAGAGGTATTGACCTCGCCGATGGCGCTTTGCCAGTTAAAGACTTCGGTCGTTTTCAGCGCAGCAGGCGGCGGCGCTTTGACCGGACCGTTGCGTGCAGCCCACCACCACCAGACCGCACCGCATAACAACACGGCTGCGGGCAAAGCGAGCAGCGCACGTCTGCGAGGCAAGCGCGTCATCTCTGGCGAAACGGCTGGCGCGGCTGGCAAACTCGAAGTCTGGCCCGAAGTCTTGGCGGATCCCGAACGCAGCATGCGCGCGCTCAATTCCGCGTCTTGTTTCAAGGTACGCAAATCAATCTGCAAATCGGCTACGTTTTGATAGCGGTCACGGCTGTCTTTGGCGAGGGCTTTGCGCAAGATGCGTTCGAGTTCTGCCGGAGCTGCGGGCAAATAGTTGCTCAACGGCGCAGGCTCTTTGTGCAGGATGGCGGCGATGATGTCGGCGCTCGATTCGCCCTCAAATAAAGGCTGGCGCGTGAGCAGTTCATAAAGGACTACGCCGAGGCTGAAGATGTCGGTGCGTCCGTCGAGTGAGCGTCCGCGCGCCTGTTCGGGCGACATATAACGCAACGTACCCAAAATCGTCCCCGGCGTCGTGTGCATTTCAGCGGGCGTCGTTTGCGCGCCGGTGTCAATTTTATTGGAGCCGGAGTTGTGCGCGGCGGTGAGTTTCGCCAAACCGAAATCCAGCACTTTGACCAATCCGTCAGGACGCAGCATCAGATTTTCAGGCTTGATGTCGCGGTGAACGATGCCGGCTTGATGCGCCGCGTCGAGTGCCGAAGCGATTTGAATGCCGAGTTCGAGCGTTTGATTGAGGCGCTGGTCTTCGTCGGGTCGCCACGCACGCAGCGTGACGCCTTCGATGTATTCCGTGGCGATGAAATGCGTCTCGCGGTCAGCGGTGGTGACGACGCCGATTTCATAAATCGTGATGATGTTCGGATGATTCAAGGCCGAAGCGGCTTTGGCTTCGCGGACGAAACGCTGCAAACGTTCGGGGTCTTGCGTGAAATTGACGGGTAATAACTTAAGGGCTACGCGGCGTTCGAGGCGGGTGTCGCGCGCCAGAAAAACTTCGCCCATGCCGCCTGCGCCGATGCGTTCAAGCACTTGATAATGGCTGAGACGTTGTCCCGCCGACGCGCTCAAAGGCCGCGTAGGCATTTCACCCGCCAAACTGTGCGCGGCCAGATGCATGGCTTGCGTTTTCAAAAAGCCGCTCGCTTCGTCGTTGGCAGCGAGCAGGACGGCGATTTCGCGTTGCAGTTCCACGTCGCCCGCACACGCCTGTGCCAGCCATGCGAGGCGTTCGGGCGCAGGGCGTTCCAGTGCTTCGTAATAAAGCGGTTCTATGCGTTGCCAGCGATCAGGGGACATGGAGAGCAGTCCTAATATGGGACGAATTCGGCGCGGAATCTAACACAGCGTTTTGATTCGCAAAATGCGTCACTTTCAGCCCTTTCAAAAAAACGAATTTTCTTTGGCGGGTTCGGCGGAGCGGCTGCGCATGTGGGGATGAGGACGACAGACAGCCCGCACGAGCGTGAGAGGCGCTGCTGGCCGTCCTCAAAAAAACGACCGCACCTGAAGGAGAACCGTTATGAAAAAGACTACTTTGAACCTGATGCTCGCGTTGACTTGCGTTGCCGCTTTGACCGCACTCGCGCTCGCCGCCGTGCCTACGACCTTGATGACGGCGAAGATTCCTTTCACGTTCCACGTCGGCAATAAGGCGTTTCCGGCGGGCACTTACACTGTCATTCGCGCGAGTTCGCCGGGCATCGTGATGCTGCGCAACGAAGATCAACCCAATCAAAACGCAGGAACCATCGCGCAAATAACTTCGTCGCGCACTGCGAACGAAAAAGCCACGCTGCAATTCCGTCGTTATGGCGATCAATACTTTCTGGCGAGCGTGACGCCTGCGGGTACGGGAACCAACTTCGAATTGCCCAAAGCACGCAGCGAACGCGCCGCCGCTGAGGGCGCAAAGAATCTGGCGGGCACGTCCGTCAAGCCTGAGATCGTAACCGTCCTCGGTCAATGAATACGTTCAGCCTGGCCTTGCCGCTGCGTTTTGCCGCTGGGACAAAACGCAGCGGCGTGCGTTATTCATCGCCCTTCTTCAATTCCTGATAAAGCCACGCCCTCGCCAGATTCCATTCGCGTTGCACAGTACGCAGCGACAATTGCATGAACTCAGCGATTTCTTCTTCACTCAATCCGCCGAAAAATTTCAATTCGACCAAGCGGCTTTTGCGCTCATCGAAATGCGCCAGCGTCGCCAGCGCATCGTCGAGCGCGATGATGCTGGCGCTGTCTTGTTGCGCGGCGTTTTCGGCCTGCGTGAACGAGACGCGCAACACGTCGCCGCCGCGTTTGAGTTGCTGGCGACGCCGCGCGTGGTCTACCAAAACGCGCCGCATCACCTGCGCCGTAATGCCGTAAAAGTGCGCGCGGTTCTGCCATTGCACGCCGTGTTCATCAATCAACCGCACGAAGGCTTCATTGACCAACGCCGTCGGTTGCAAGGTATGCCCCGGACGTTCGCGCGCCAGATAAAGCTGCGCCAGTTTATGCAATTCGGTTTCGACCAGCGGAACCAGTTGCGCCAATGCGTCCTGATCGCCCTTGCCCCAGGCCAATAACAGTTGTGTGACTTCATGGGGAGAAGAAGCCATAAGCGAATTTCCTTTGAGAGTAGTGTGAAACTGCTGTTGTGATGGTAGCGCGAACTCTAACACACCGCCCGAACGACGCACCATATTTCAGCCTTACGTAAAAAGACGTGGCGGGTTTCAACCGCCTTCTGCGCATGCGTCGTTGAGAGAGGCACTGGTACACGGCCTCTTCACCCACATCACCACGCAGGAGGCAATATGGATTCCACTACGATCAACATCGTCCACGTCAATTTGGATACTGTTTGGCATTACACCATCGGAGCTTGCGCGTTGTCAGCCGCCTTGCTCTCAATCGGCTTCATCATCGTCATCATCGGCAGCGCGCTGTGGCAAACCGTGACCGATGTGCAACACAGGCTTCGACGCAGCGTCAACTTCCCTGCCCTCTTCGGCCACGCCACGCGTCGTGCGCTACACTTATTGGTGATCTGCGGAGCCGCTGCGGCTGCCACGTTCGCGCAATCATCGCGCACGGCTTCGGTCAGTTCCTATCTCGAACGCGGCAACAACTGGGCGGCCAAGGGCGAATATCAACGCGCCATCGAAGATTACAGCCTCGGCCTCTCCTTCGCGCCCAATTTCGCCGATCTCTATTACAACCGGGGGGTGGCGCATGCGCGCGCAGAAGAGCTGACAGAAGCCGAAGCCGATTTTAACCACGCGCTCAAGCTCGCACCGCGTTACACCGAAGCGTGGTCGAATCGCGCGGCGGTGCGTTATCTCAGGGGCGATTACGACGGCGCGATAAGCGACAACACGCGCGCGCTCGAACTCAATCCCAAACTCGCCGAAGCCTTGCACAATCGCGGCATGGCGCACGAAGCCCAAGGCCGTCTCAGCGCCGCGCTCGCCGATTACGAAGCCGCGCTCAAGCGCAAATCTAACATCGCCGAAATCTGGAACAGCCGCGGCGTGTTGCGCTTCGTACAGCAGGATTACGCGGGCGCACTGGCCGATCAGATGCAGGCGCTCAAACTCAATCCGCGTTTCGCCCGCGCCTGGCTTGATCGCGGATTGGCACGTTTCAGGCTGGGACAAGCAGAAGCCGCGCAACGCGATTTCGCTGAAGCGCTGCGGCTCGATCCGTCGTTGCGGGCGACGCTGGAAAAACAAATCAAATAGTGGCTCGCCCAAATTTATTTTCAGCTTTTTTCAGCCGTGTGGCGGGTTTCGCAGGCAAACGACACATGAGGTAACGCACAGAGTTTTTCGCAAACACAACCCAATCCACC
>JABFSD010000323.1 GCA_013140935.1 Acidobacteriota bacterium | reverse complement strand
ATACATGGGCGCAGTCAAACCCGGCGAAGTGCCGAAAGATGCGCCGCCGATGTTTATCGTTACGGCGACGGACGACCCACTCGGACTCGCGGCTGACAGCGTGACGCTTTACAGCAAATGGCTCGCAGCGAAAAAGCCTGTCGAGATGCACTTGTATGCGAAAGGCGGTCACGGCTTCGGCATGCGTAAACAAAACCTGCCCACGGATCAATGGATTGAACGCTTCGGCGAATGGCTCGGCGTGTTGGGGCTTTTGAAAAAATAGGACGTGCGCGACGCAGCCGTAGAACAAGATGTCATCTTGTTCTACGGCTGCGCGCCGATTCACGAAACTGGCGTATGACTGATTTGTTATGGACTCCATCTGCCGAACGCATTGCCGCAGCCAAGCTGACGGCGTTTAGAAATTTTGTCGAATCACAACATCAACAATCATTTGCCACTTACGAAACCATGCATCGCTGGTCAATTGATTCACGCGAATCGTTCTGGCGCGACCTGTGGGATTTTTGCGAAGTCATCGGTACGTCTGGCGAAACGGTTTTGCTCAACGGCGACCGTATGCCCGGTGCACAATGGTTTCCTGAAGCGCGTTTGAACTTCGCTGAAAACCTGCTGCGTTATCGTGACGAAACTGAAGCCTTAATTTTTTGCGGCGAAGGCAAAAAAGAATTACGTCTCACCCGCGCCGAACTCTTCCAACAAGTCGCCCAACTCTCCGCCGCCTTACGCGCGCAAGGCATCGCTGCTGGCGACCGCATAGCTGCTTACTTACCCAACCTGCCCGAAACCATCATTACGATGTTG
This sequence comes from Acidobacteriota bacterium, assembly GCA_013140935.1. Classification (GTDB taxonomy): domain Bacteria; phylum Acidobacteriota; class Blastocatellia; order RBC074; family RBC074; genus JACPYM01. The sequence goes on along the minus strand of JABFSD010000323.1, from coordinate 6,263 downwards.
GCAGCGACGAGTATCGGCGCGATCTTTTCATCGTGTTCGCCCGATTTCGGCGTACAAGGCGTGCTGGATCGTTTCGGGCAAATCGAACCTAAAATTCTGGTTGCCGCTGACGGTTATTGGTACAACGAAAAGGCGAACGATACGCGTGACAAGCTAAAAGAAATCGTCTCGCAACTGCCATCGGTTGAGCGCGTCGTTGTCGTGCCTTACCTGAACGATCAGCCTGACATCAGCGTGATTCCGCGCGCACAAACTCTCGCTGACTTCACGCAACCTTTCACGAACACAACGACTATCGAATTCGCGCAACTACCTTTCGATCATCCGCTGTATGTGATGTATTCCTCCGGCACGACTGGTGTACCCAAATGCATCGTTCATGGCGCGGGCGGCACGCTGTTGCAACACCTGAAAGAACATCAATTGCACAGCGATATTAAAAAAGGTGACCGGCTGTTCTATTTCACGACCTGCGGTTGGGTGATGTGGAACTGGCTGGCGTCGGGCTTGGCTTCGGGCGCAACGTTGTTGCTTTATGACGGATCACCCTTTGCGGGTGGCAGCCGCGTACTTTTCGATTTCGTCGAACGCGAACGAGTCACACATTTCGGCACGTCGGCGAAATTCATTGATGCCTTGAGCAAGAGCGAATTGCGTCCGCGCGCAGAATACGCTTTCACCGAATTGCGAACCGTGCTTTCAACCGGCAGCGTTCTCGCGCCGGAAGGCTTCGACTTTGTCTATCAACACATCAAGGCCGACGTGAATCTGGCTTCGATCTCAGGCGGCACTGACATTATGGGTTGTTTCGTTTTGGGCAATCCGACCGCGCCTGTCTTTCGCGGAGAGATTCAATGCAAGGGGCTGGGCATGGCCGTTGACGTATTCGACGAACTCGGCAACTCGCTTGAACAAACGAAAGGTGAACTCGTTTGCACGCGCGCTTTCCCTTCGATGCCTATTGGATTTTGGCCCGTGGGTTTTGGAAAAGAAGATGAAGGCGGCGCGAAATATCACGCGGCTTATTTCGCGCGCTTCCCCAACGTATGGACGCACGGTGATTACGCTGAACTCACCGCGCACAATGGCATCGTGATTTACGGGCGTTCTGACGCGACGCTCAATCCCGGCGGCGTGCGCATTGGCACGGCGGAAATCTATCGGCAAGTCGAGCGTCTGCCTGAAATTCTTGAATCGTTAGTCATCGGGCAAGACTGGCAAGGCGATGTGCGCGCCGTGTTATTCGTTCGGTTGCGAGAAGGCGTTGTACTGACCGATGAACTCAACCATACGATCAAGCAAACTATCCGCACGCATACGACGCCGCGCCACGTCCCCGCCAAGATCATTGCCGTCGCTGATATTCCGCGAACCAAGTCGGGCAAGATCACCGAACTCGCCGTACGCGAAATCGTTCATCACCGTCCGGTCAAAAATCAGGAAGCGTTGGCGAATCCTGAAGCGCTGGCGTTGTTCCGCGATTTGCCAGAATTGCAAAGCTAATTGCAAAGCTGACCTATCCATCCGGCGGCGACTGCGCTTAGAATGCGCGCGGATTCAAACCCAACCTTTAAAACCAAGAGGCAAAACCAAGAGGAGCAACCATGGAACGACGTACTTTGATTAAGGGCGCGAGTGCTGCGCTGACGACTTCACTTTTCACCGGGCGCGTACGCGGCGCAAACGGACGCATCAGCGTTGGGCACATCGGCATCGGCGCGATGGGTTCAAGCAATCTGGGACACGCGCTCAAGCTCACCGACACGGTCGAACCCGTAGCGGTTTGCGATGTCTATCAACCCCATCTCGACAAAGCCGTAGCGACCGCCGCCAAAGCGGGCAAGACCGTTAAGGCGGTAAAAGACTTTCGCGAAATTCTCGCCGATAAAACGATTGATGCGGTTTGTATTTCTACGCCCGATCATTGGCACGCTTATATGGCAATCGAAGCATGCAAAGCGGGCAAAGATGTCTTCGTCGAAAAACCCGCATCGGTTTACGTCGAAGAAGGCCAGAAGATGGTGCAGGCGGCGCGCAAATATAATCGCGTAGTTCAAGCCGGGACGATGCAACGTTCGGGCGGCTATTTCAAAAAAGCGGCAGAGCTCGTGCAAAGCGGCATCCTCGGCGAAGTGACTTTCGTTCACACCTGGCAAAGCGGCGCAGTCAAAAAAGCTGGCTGGGGCAAACCCGCTGACGGCCCCGTGCCGGAAGGTTTGGATTGGGATATGTGGCTCGGCCCTGCGCCGAAAGTGCCCTTCAACCGCAACCGTTGGGGCGTAGGCGTCACGACCTTTCCGACGTTTCGTTATTTTTGGGATTACGCGGGCGGCGCGATGACCGACTGGGGCGTACATCTGATTGACCCCGTGCATCAATGCTTCGGCGAACCGATGCCGACGACGATTTCTACGCAAGGCGGCAAGCTCTATGTTGACGACAACACCGATACGCCTGACACGATGCTGGCGACGTTTCACTATCCGAAATTCATGCTGACGTATGAAAGTCGCACGGCGAATCCGATGCCGATGTTTGCGGGGCAAGGCGCGGCGACGGCGATTCACGGTACGGAAGCCAATGTGGTCGTCACGCGCGGCGGTTGCTGGCTGATTCCCAACAAGAATTCCAAAGTCGAAGAGCAGAAATGGGAAAACAACAACGAGATGCGCGATCTCAACGTGCCGCACTGGAAGAATTTCATCGAATGTATCAAGACGCGCGCCAAGCCTACGAGCGACATCGAAACCTGTGTGCGATCTTCGACGACGTGCATTCTCGCCAACCTTTCGATGCGTCATAAAACGATGCTCGATTGGGATGAAAAGAATTGGACGGTGAAACAAAGCAACGTCAGACCTCATCTCAAGGCGAAGTATCGCGCGCCGTGGAAATTGGAAGTGTAACGATGGCGGCTGTAGCACAAGATGGCATCTTGTGCTACAGCCGCAGTAAGCCGACTAGCTCATGAATGAGCCAAATCCGCAATCACTAAACGTACCTGATCTTGATGAAGCCCTGCGATATTTCATTGATCGGCTCGGCTTTCGGTTGGAGATGATCGTTCCGGCTGATGCCCCGCAAACCGCTTTGCTCACGGGGCAAGGCGTTTCGTTGCGACTTGAAAGCGAAGCTCGCGCGGCAGAGCAAAACAATCATTCTCATCCGTTCCTCCTCAATCGTTATTCAGAACAAGCTTGGCACGTCGGACGCGCGAACATGCAATACCGCGATTTGATTCCGAGTCGTCTGGGCGGGCGTTTCATCGCTTCGCATATTCGCATTCCCGATGGCGGCGCGGTGGCTGATTCCGTTCATTACCACAAGGTCGGCTTTCAGATGATCTATTGCAAAACGGGCTGGGTACGCGTGGTGTATGAAGATCAAGGCGAACCCTTCATGCTTGAAGCCGGTGATTGTGTTTTGCAACCCCCTGAAATTCGCCATCGTGTGTTGGAAGCCTCTGCCGGACTTGAAGTCATCGAGGTCGGTTCACCCGCGACGCACGAAACGTGGATGGATCATGAGTTGTCGTTGCCTACGAAACAGGTTTTGCCGGAGCGTCTTTTTCAAGGGCAGCGGTTCGTTCGCCATCGTGCGAGCGCAGCCCGTTGGCAACCAGGTCGTTGCGAAGGATTGATGGCGCGTGACATCGGCATTGCCGACGCTACGAATGGATTGGCTTCTGTACAAGTCGTGAAAGCTGAAGCAAAGGTTTTGGACGGCATCATCGAACATCACGATGAATTGATGTTCTGGTTCGTCTTGCAAGGCGAACTCGGTTTATCGAATCCGTATTGCGGTCGCCATTTGCTGCAAGCTGGTGACAGTTGCTTGTTTCCGGCGGGCGAGCGATTTGCGCTGCGCGGTGGTGCAGGATTCGAGGTTTTGGAAGTTACGTATCAAGCAACGGGTGTGTGACCGCTTTGCGTGAGGCGGAGTCTTCTTTAGCACACGATTGCAAACTGAGGAGACGAATATGAAATCAATACGAATCAATCTTTTGGTGCTGGCGTTACTTGGCTTCGGTGCTTCCATCGCCTTTGCCCAAGCGCCCGCGCCTGCCAAAGAACAGGCCGCCATAGAAAAGCCGAAAGCTCCCGCGCAACCAATCGAGAGCCTGACGGCGGCGGAGTTCTCGCGCCTGAGCCGCGAGCTATCGGAAGAAGGCGGATTCTTTCGGTCGGATAATTTCACCTCGAACGAAACGGCTTATCTCACCATCGTGGATAAGCTGCGCGAACTCGGCGCGAGCGGCGGCGCTTATGTCGGCGTAGGCCCCGAACAGAACTACACTTACATTTCAAAGATTCGTCCGCGCATCGCCTTCATCATGGACATCCGCCGTCAGGCCATCTTGCAGCATCTGATGTATAAGGCCGTCTTTCATCAAAGCAAGAATCGCGTAGATTTTCTCGCGCTGTTGCTGAGTCGTCCACTGGCGAAAGAAAAGCCGCTTACGGCTGATTCCAATGTGAATGACATCGTGGCGTATTTCTCTGCGACACCTGCCGACGCCAAAGCTTTCACGGCCAATCTGGCGACGATCAAGAAAACGATTCAGGAAGACTTTCAATACCCGCTGTCGGCTGATGACCTGAAAGGCATTGATTACGTTTACGGCACCTTCCGCGACGACGGACTGCAACTCAGCTATCGCAGCGGCTCGAATAATCCGCAGGGCGGCTTCGGTGGTGGTGGCGGTAATTTCGGCGGCGGCGGCTTTGGCTTTCCCGTGCTGAAAGACCTCATCACGGCAACCGATCTCAACGGCAAGCTCGGCAATTTTTTGGCGAGCAACGAAGACTGGGAATTCGTGCGCAACCTGCACAGGAAAAACATGATCGTTCTCGTCGTAGGCAATTTCGGCGGCCCGAAAGCGCTGGCCGCCATTGGCGAATATCTCAAGAAAAACAACTTCACCGTGACGGCTTATTACACATCGAACGTCGAGCAGTATCTGTTCGATAACGAAGGCGAACTGTTTTCGGCTTGGGCAAACAATGTGCGCAAGCTGCCGTTGACCGACAAGAGTCTTTTCATTCGTTCGGCTTCGGGACGTTTCGCGCATCCCGCGCGCTTGCCCGGCCATCGCGCCGCGACGCTGTTGCAACAAATGAAAGTCTTTCTCAAAGATTTCGACGAAGGCGTTTATAAGAGCCATTTCGATCTGGTCACGACGCATTACATTGGTACTGACAAACCTTAAACGAGTCGTAGAACAAGATGGCATCTTGTTGTGCGAACCACCATGAATTCACCTGGCAATCAATCACGGCGGAAATTTCTAAGCACCGCCACGCTCGTTCCTTTCGCAGCGAATTTCTTCGTGCCTCGCGCTACCGATATTCGCATCGAAGAAATCTCTTTCGCTTACGAAGACCATCTCTATCGCACGCCTTACATGTTCGGCGGACGCAGCGTAGATCGTGTGACGCTGCTCAACGTCAACTGCACCGTGCGCACCGTTGACGGACGCACGGCGCGCGGGTTCGGTTCGATGACGATGGGGAATCAGTGGGCGTTTCCTTCAAGTGTGATGGATTACGACACGACGCTCGGCGCAATGAAAGCCTTAGCCAAACGTATCAATAAAATCATCAACGGTTATAAAGAGGCAGGACATCCGCTCGATCATTTCACGGCGCTTGAACCAGAGTTTTTGAAAGCGGCGGCTGAAGTTTCGCGCGAACTCAAACTGGCCGCGCCGATTCCGAAACTTTGCGTGCTGGTGACGGCGAGCGCCTTTGACGCAGCCATTCACGATGCTTTCGGCAAAGTGCATCGCCGCAGCAGTTGGCAAACTTACTCACGCGATTTGTTGCCGCGTGACTTGTCGTATTACCTCAACGCCGAGTTCAAAGGCTTATACCTTGATCGCTTTTTGCTTAAACGTCCGGTCGCAAGCATTCCGCTGTTTCATTCGGTAGGCGCGTCAGACCCGCTGCTCGAAAGCGACCTCAAAAAACGCATCGGCGACGGTTTGCCCGAAACCCTGCCTGACTGGATTCGTTTCAACGGCCTCACGCATTTCAAGATCAAGCTCAACGGCGGCGACCGCGCAGCCGACATTGCGCGCATCCTCAATATTGATCGCATCGTGGATGAAAATCTTTCTGCCGCTAAACAGAAACAGTGCAAGTACTTGCTTGATTTCAACGAACGCTGTGACAACGTCGCTTACCTGCTCGAAGTCTTGCGCCGCGTGAAAGAGGCTGCGCCGCAGGGCTTTGCGAGGATTCAGTACATCGAACAGCCTACGC
>JABFSD010001161.1 GCA_013140935.1 Acidobacteriota bacterium | reverse complement strand
GGCCGGGATGGTTTTGCATCCGCTGGAAAAAGGCCGCGAAGTGCTGCGGTTCTTTCGCGATTACACCCGTCAAGCGCCGGAAGAGATGAGCGCCTGGGCGGCCTTGCTGAGTTCGCCCGACGGACATCCGATGGTGGCGATTCTGGCTTGTTACATCGGCGCGGTCGAAGCGGGCGAAGCGGTCGTGCGTCCGCTGAAAGAGTTCGGCCCGCCGCTGATGGATCTGATTCAACCGATGCCTTACGTCAAAGCGCAATCGCTGATTGACGAGAGCTTTCCCAAAGGACGGCACAATTACTGGAAATCGAGTTTGCTGAATGAGCTCAGCGACGAAGCGATTGATGCTTTGGTGACGCGGTTCGGCCAAGTGACTTCGCCTTATTCCAGCGTGTTGATCGAACAACTCGGCGGCGCCATCAGCCGCGTGAATGATAAAGACACGGCATACGCTCATCGCGCCGCGCCTTACGATCTGGTGATTATGCCGATGTGGCCGAATGCGGGAGAAGATGCGGCTGATTCGGCGCGGCACATCCGTTGGGCCGACGAACTGTGGCAAGCCGTGCAGCCGTGTTCGTCCGGCGGCGTCTATGTCAATTACCTGAGCGACGAAGGCGCGGAGCGGATCAAGGCCGCGCACGGAAGCAATTACGAACGGCTCGCGGCGCTGAAACAGAAGTACGACCCGCTGAATCTGTTTTGCTGCAATCAGAACATTCAACCCGCGAAGTAACTTGCGGCTTTCTCTCTTGATTCGCGCGGCGGCTTTGCCCACACGCGGATTACCACCCAAGACCCATCAACGGGGCATCACCCTCAAGGAGGCTCACTATGCAAAGACAAATCGCAATCACACTCGGTATGGCGCTCAACGTGCTGTTGCTCGCGGGCGCATCCACGCCAGCTTATGCGCAAGCGGCGCAGAGCAAAGCCGAACAGGAAATCAAGCAACGCGCGGTAGATTACGAAAAGGCGATGCTCAATCGCGACGCAGACGCGCTTGCCGCGATGATGGCCGATGACATGTTCATCAGTGACGGCAATGGCAATCTCATTCCCAAGTCACGTTTTATCGAAAACGTAAAAGCCAATCCCAACCAGGGCAAGTATGACGATTACCATTTTGAAGAGATGGTGATTCACGTTTACGGCGATACGGCGGTGCTGAATCTGATCATCGTGTCAAAGGGGAGCAGCAAAAACGGCGCATTCAATACGCGCACACGCTCGACCTCGATGGTCGTGAAAAAGCAGGGCCGCTGGCAAATCGTCGCCTTTCACAACTCGGTATCGAAACCGGCTTGAAGAAATTACGCGGGAAAATCGTGCACACCTGATCGCGCTATTGTGAAACGCGGAAGCCGGACTTATCTTGCGGGCAGCTTGAAATCATCCGTCCCGTTCCCACGGGATGAACCATCCACGTAGAAACGTATGGGCAATAACCCACGAACCTGAATTGGCCGAATAGCTAAAGACGCTCATTCAGGACGATGAAAGGAGCTATCCAATGTCTGCCACCTATGACGCAATTCAAGCGGGCAACGCCAACTTCATGGCCGCTTTTCAACGCGGCGATGCGGCGGGCGTGGCTGCTTGTTACACCGCCGACGGACAACTGCTGCCGCCCGGCAGTACACCGTTGAGCGGTACGGCAAACATCACCGCTTTCTGGCAAGGCGCGATGAGTTTGGGCATCAAGTCCGCCCAACTCGCAACGCAATCCATCGAAGAACGCGGCGACCTCGCCGTCGAAGTCGGCCAATACACGCTCGACATTCAACCCGACGGCACAGCCGCCATGACCGACATAGGCAAATACGTCGTCGTCTGGAAAAACGACGGCGGGACGTGGAAGCTGCACGTTGATATTTGGAATACCAATAACCCGGCGTAAAAGGAGATTACCCATGAATCGAAAAATTATGGCTGCCTTGTTTGTTGCCGCCATCGCCTGTGTGACTTCTGCCCAACCCGCGAAACTGAACCTTAGCGGCACGTGGGAGCGTTTGTCGGTCAGCGGCTATGGAAACCCCGGAACGGAAACCATGACGTTCGTTCATAACGAACCTTATCTTTATCTGCTTTATCGCATTAAAGATGGAGCCGGCGAACGCACGCTCGACCTGAAGGGAATGATTGATGGCAAACCTCATAAGCAAGAGATTGACGAGCAACCAGCCATCCTGATCGCCCAGTGGGAAGGGAAGAATTTTATTTTGGACATCAAACGCGAGCGACCTACGGGGTACGTTCATAATCGCCGGAAAATAACGTTTTCAAATGACGGCAAAGTTATGACCGTTGAACGAACTCAGCATTCAAAAGAGGGGACGCTCTTAGGAACCGGTGCCGAGAAATGGGAGCGGAAATAATTCTTCCCCGCAGAAAGAAAAAGTTTGGCAACAACTGAATCGTCAATGACGCACATTGATTAACCTATAACGCACTTACGAAAAGGAGCTACGCTTATGGCAACCAAAATTTTGCAGATCAACTTTCAATTCAACGTACCGCGCGCCGATTACGAACAAGCCGTCGCAGCGATGGCCGATGAGTTCGCCGCCGTGCCGGGCTGTCGGTGGAAGATTTGGCTGATGAACGAAGCCAACCGTGAAGCGGGCGGCATTTATCATTTCGAGAGCGACGCATCGTTGAACACGTTTCTCAACAGCCCGCTGGTCGCGGCGGTGACGAGCCATCCGGCGTTGAGCGATTTCAGCGTGAAGCAATTCGACGTGCTCGAAGCCATCAGCAAAGTGACGCGCGGCCCCATTGCGGCGGCGGCGAGTGCTTCAGCGGCGGCTTAACGAACCGGGTACGCAGCATCTCCGCCGTGCTGCGTACCCAACAGCAACTACCGAGGAAAAACGTATGCAAGCTGCCATACGACAGCAACAACTACGCGACATTGTCTCGACTTATTTTGAAGCGATGAGGCAGAAAGATTTCGCGGCGATTCCTTACGCCGAAGAGGCGACGTTGCGCGCGCCGTTGGCTCTGGGCGGCGTCAATCAACCATTGATCGGTAAGGCGGCGCTGCACGCGCAATGGTGGACGCCGTTGCAACCCGCGCTGGAAAACGTAGAGATCACAGTACTCGACACTTACCTCAACGAATCGCTGACGGCGGTTTGTGCGGAAGCATTGATTACCCTCAACGTGATTTCTCCGCCTGCCACCTTGCGCGTTGCTGACCGTTTTACGGTCAATGGCGCAGGCCAAATCATTGAGCAGGAAAATCATTTCGATCCGCGCGATGTCACCAATCCTGGTTGGCAAAACAGCTAATCAAGCAAAGGACTCACAGTATGTCTGCCACGCAAAACAAAGAATTCATCACCCGTTATTTCGCCGCTCTGAGCAGCCAACCCAAGCCCGCCGCTGTCGTAGCCGAATACGCCAGCGAAGCGGCAATGCAACAACACGTCGCTTTTTTCGAGGCGGCCTTTCCGCACTACGAATTATTCGCTGACGACATGATTGCCGAGGGCGATAAGGTCGCGGTGTGTGCGCGCTTTCGCGGTACGCATCAAGGCGATTTGATGGGCATTGCGCCTACGGGCAAGACGGTGGAGTTGCCCTTCATCATTGTTTATCAAATCACGGACGGAAAAATCGCCAGCCACCAAATGGCGATTGACCAGATGGACTTGATGAAACAACTCGGCGTGATGTCTTAATTCGGTTTCGGCGCTCCTCTTGTCTCAGGGTTGCCCCTCGCACACTTTCCGCGCAAAATCGCGCGCGAATTGGTGCATTGCGCACCTCCTTCCATCCTGAGAGGACAACGCATGAAACGACTATTCACCTGGCTCTGTATCCTGAGCTTCACGGCATTGGCCTTTGCGCAAAAGCCGCAAGGCAATACCACCGGCCCGAAAAAAGGCGCGCTCGTCATCGTCGGCGGCGGCAAGATTCCCGCTGCCATCTCCGACAAGTTCATCGAACTCGCGGGCGGGCGCGAAGCCCATTTCGTTTACATCCCGACCGCCACCGAAGACGAAGCTCTCAACCGCGCGGAAGGCCAAAGCCCAAGCCAGAGCGATGTTGGCAAAGGTCTGTTCGGTCTGAAAAACGTCACCATTCTGCATACGCGCGACCGCAACCTGGCGAACACCAAAGCCTTCGCCGCGCCGTTGCGCAAGGCTGCGGGCGTATGGTTCGGCGGCGGCCGGCAATGGCGGCTGGTGGATTCTTATGCGGGCACCGAAACGCTCAAAGAAATTTGGAACGTGCTGAAACGCGGCGGCGTGATTGGCGGTTCGTCGGCAGGCGCAAGCATTCAGGCGTCGTATATGGTGCGCGGCGCGCGCGAAGGCAATACGGTGATGATGGCGAAAGGCTATGAGACGGGCTTCGGCTTCATGCAAAACATCGCCATTGACCAGCACATCAATACGCGCAAACGCGAAAGCGACTTGAAAGAAGTCATCACCGCGCATCCTGAGTTGTTGGGCGTAGGGCTTTATGAATCAACGGCAATGGTCGTACACGGCAATCAGTTCGACATTATCGGCGAAGGACAAGTAGCGATTACGGATGGGAAAGATTACGACGGCAAGAGTTATTATTTGCTCGCGCCGGGTGAACGATTTGATTTGAAGAAGCGCCAAAAAATTCGACCGTAACCTGAACGAGACGTAGAACAAGATGGCATCTTGTTCTACGTCTCGTTGAGCGCACGCTCCATCAATTGATTCGACGGCAGGCTCGGATTCAAAACTTTCTCGGCACTCTCAGCGCCTGCCACCGGCAAAGTCGCCGCATCAATCAAACCCAATTGCACCAGCACCGAAGCCTGATCCCAATAGATGTGTTCGTGCGCCAGCTTGCCGTCGCGGAAGTGAATGATGACGACCAGCGCCACTTTGACGTGACGATTAGTCGGCGCAACGCCCGGCAGCATCCAGTCCATTTTGATCGTGTGGGTGAACTCAAACACCATCTCGTCCACGACGCGATCTGAGCCGATGGTGCGCGAGACCGGCGTCATCTTCGTATCGGGCGGCATTTGCGGAATGAAGCGTTCGGCATAGAACGCGCGCAACTGATCGTGGCCTACGCCACCGGTCAGGACGGGAACGTGATTGACATAAGCGTTCTCGATCATCGTTCGCAACGTAGCCTCAGTGTCGCGCGTCTCGAATTCATATTTGACGTGTTCTTCCCATAGCGCCGACAAATTATCCATAGAGATGCTCCGAGAAAAATTCCTGCGCACGTTGATTGGCTAAGGTCGCTGCCGCTTCATGGTAATGCGCGCCGCCGACGCGCGCGAAGGCGTGATCCTGTCCGGCATAATCGTGAATCGTGACGTGCGCGTTCGCGTCCAACGCCGCGTGAATTTTGGCTTGCGCTTCGGGTGAGCAATAGTCGTCTTTCTCAGCGATGTGCAGCATCAATTGGCCGCCGAGATTCGCCGCTTCGTCGAGCGCGTTTTCGATGCCTACGCCGTAATAGCCGACGCTGCAATCCGTCTTGTAACGAGTCGCAATCAGATAAGCCAGCTTGCCGCCCAAACAATATCCGACCGCGCCGACTTTGCCGGTGCAAGCCGGATGTGTGCGCAGGAAAGCGAGCGTTGCGCCCGCGTCGTCTACGGCTTTGGCTTCGTCGAGACCTTTATACAATTCGAAGGCACGTGCCCACTCGGCATCGGTTTGATCGGTCAGTTGAATGCCCGGCTGCTGCCGCCAAAACAAATCAGGACACAACACGACATAACCGCGCGCAGCGTATCCATCAGCGAGGTCGCGCATCACCTGATTGACGCCAAAAATTTCCTGCAACAACACAATGCCGGGGCCGCGTCCGCTCGCGGGCAACGCCAGATAAGCGCCGAACTCGCCTCCGTCAAAAGCCTTGATCGTAATCATAATGATTCCTTATTAGTTGGATGAAGTGTGGTCGTGAACGATTTTCCAACCGTCGGCAAAGCGCCGCACAATCAGCGTATAGCGTCCGCCCAGTTCGCGCGCATCGCTCATCACCAATTGAAATTGGCCACGCACGAAAGCCGCGTCTTTGCCAATCGGTAAGATTTCGAGATCGGCGAAAGTGAGCTTGCCCATCTCTTTGCCGTCGCTTTGATAGGTGCGGCGATAACGCTCGAGCGTCGCGTCGTAACCCATCAGCTTGCGTCCACCGGAAACAAAAGTCAGTTCAGGCGAATTCCAATAACCTTGCATGAACTCTTCGAGCTTGCCCGCATTCCACGCTATGGTTTGCGCATCCAGCACCGCGCGAACTTCGGCTACGGCTGAACCGCCTCCGGCTTTGGGAGCTTTGGCTGCGCCTTTTGATTTTTTGCTCTTGCCGGTTTCCAACGTCGCCGCCGTCGCATCCGGCGTAGCGGCAGCCACCGTCCCTGTCGCGCCCGCCGGCGGTTGCGCGGCTTCATTCACCGCTTGATCATCTTTTTTCTTGCTCGACTTCTTGCCTGACTTCTTTTTCCCCTTACCCGCTTCGGCTGGCGGCGCAGGCTGTGGGTTGGTTGGTTGCAAGGTAGAAGCTTGCGCCGTCGCTACAGCACACAACAGTGCCAGCGCGAAAAGTGAAAGAAGCAGTTTCTTGAAATTCATATTTTCTCCTGAAGGTGATGCGTCAATGCTTACGCACGGGAAGAGTGCTTGTTACACCAGATGGATTTCACAGGCAAGGTAATGGCCGAAACTTCATTGCCAAAGTTTTGTGGTTAAAGGATAGTTCGACTATGCCGACGGTGTTTCGACAAGCAGGCTTCAGCTTTGTGATTTACACGGACGATCATGAGCCGAGCCACACGCACGTCAAGAAAGCGGGCAAAGAAGTCGTCATCAATCTGGGCGATGCGCAAACCGCTCCGCATTTGCGCGAAAACAAAAGGATGTCTGCGCAGAGTGTGCGGAAAGCTATCAGGCTGGCTTACCAATATCAGGAAGAGTTGATCGCAGCGTGGGAGGAATTTCATCAATGATCAAAGCGGGTAAATGGACTATCACGGAAGAAGAATTTGAGCGCCAGTTTGCTGAAGCTACGCGGCGCGGCGAAGAGGCGCTCAAAACCGAAATTCAAGCGCGACAGGTTTATTAC
>JABFSD010000630.1 GCA_013140935.1 Acidobacteriota bacterium | reverse complement strand
GCTTTGCGCGAACAAACGGCGCGCAATCTCGAACGCGGCTTTCGCGCGATCAAGATGAAAGTCGGACGCGAGAACCTCGCCGAAGACATCGCGCGCGTCGCGGCGATGCGCGAATTCATCGGCCCCGACATCGTGCTGATGACCGATGCCAACATGGTTTGGAACGTCCAGAAAGCCATTCGCGCTTCGCATGCGTTTGCTGAGTTCGATGTTTATTGGCTCGAAGAACCGACCATCCCCGACGACATCGCGGGCAACCGCCGCATCGAACGCGAAGGCCGCATGCCAGTGGCTTCGGGCGAAAACCTGCATACGATTTATGAGTTTCAAAAGATGATCGGCGACGCAGGTATTGCCTTTCCCGAACCTGACATTTCCAATCTCGGCGGCATTACGCCGTGGTTGAAAGTCGCGCATCTGGCCGAAGCACATAATCGTCCGGTGACGACGCACGGCGTGCATGACTTGCACGTACACTTGCTGGCGGCGATTCCCAATGCGTCCTATCTCGAAGCGCATGGCTTCGGATTGGAAGCGTATCTGAAACATCCCATGCAAATTACCGATGGATTCACCGTCGCGCCGGATCGTCCAGGTCACGGCGTCGAGTTCGATTGGAACCACTTAGCGCAACAGCGGGTCGGTTGATAACCGGACCGCGCATGGCGCTCGAATGAATTGCTGGCATAATGACCACGCCAGCATCACAAGTTAAATTTTCGGACTAGCTCTGGGGCGGAAGCAGCGTTCGCCGAAGCAGGCGGACAGTCTCATTACCTATTAATTTTGGAGACCACCATGAAACACCTACGATTTCTTGCTTGCAGTTTATTGCTTGTGGCTTTGGCCTTTGTCGCCAACGCGCAAGTCACTACCGCCGATTTGGTCGGTACGGTAAAAGATTCATCAGGCGCAGTCATCACGGGCGCAAAAGTGACGCTCACCAATGATGCGACTAATCTAAGCCGCAGCGTGGTCAGTGATCAGGCGGGCAATTACAGCTTCATCGGTTTACAACCTGGATTGTATTCGCTGTCCATCGAGCAGTCGGGCTTCAAAAAGCTCCAGCGCGGCGGGATTGAATTGCAGGTCAATCAACGAGCGCAAGTAGACGTTGAAATGCAAGTCGGACAGGTTGGCGAAATTCTCACCATTACCGAAACTGCGCCGCTGCTTGAAAGCCAGTCTTCAGTGCTGGGCAGCGTGATTCAGGAACGTCAGGTGCAAGACTTGCCGTTGAACGGACGCAACTTTGTGCAACTCGCCATCTTGAGTCCGGGCGTGAGCGGCGCAGGGTCGGGCATGCGCGGGACGATTATGAGCGGTACGCGGCCTGATGATCTGCGTCCGGGCACTGAGTTGTTTGTGAACGGCAACCGCGAAAGCTCGAACAACTATTTGTATGACGGCATTGATAACAACGACCGTCTGACGCTGGCGATCATCGTGCGTCCCGCCGTCGAAGCCATCAAAGAGTTCAAGATTCAGACCAATCTGTTTTCGGCTGAACAAGGCCGCAATCCCGGCGGACAAGTCAACGTCGTCACGAAATCAGGCGGCAACGACTTTCACGGCACGGCGTATGAGTTCATCCGCAATCGTGCGCTCGACGCGAATAACTTTTTCTCGAACCGCGCCGGACAAAAGAAACCGCAGTTTCAACAAAACCAATTCGGCGGCGCGATTGGCGGGCCGATCATCAAGAACAAAACTTTTTTCTTTGGCGACTATGACGGCTTTCGGCAAAACCTCGGACGCCTTTTCGTCAACACCGTGCCGACGGTGAAAATGCGCCAAGGCGATTTCAGCGAAATCACGGCAGGCATTTTCGACCCGGCCACGACGGTGCAAAACGGCACGGCCTTCACGCGGCAACAGTTTCCGAACAACCTGATTCCGCAAAATCGTTGGGACGCGGTGACGGCCAAACTCATCAACGCTTATCCGCTGCCGACGAACGCAAACCTGGCGAATAATCTGGTGACGACGCCGACGCGCAAGCAGAACTGGGATCAATACGACGTGCGCGTTGACCACAATCAGAGCGACCGCGATACGTTTTTCGGACGCTATTCTTGGTCGAAAACCGCGACGATCAATCCTTACACTTTCCCCAACGTCAATCTCGCAGGCGTAGGCAAATCAATCGGCATCGGCAACGAAGACACGTTCGCCGGTACGTCAGGACTCACCGCGCAACACCTCGCGCTCAACTGGGTGCATGTGATTTCGCCGAAGATGATGTTGGACGTGCGGGCCGGTTACGCGCGCTTCAAACTTGATTTCACGCAAGCCGACGTCGCGCCGGGCGACAAGCTCGGCAACAAGCTGGGCGTGCCGAATGCGAATCAGCAAGACGCGCAAGACGGGCTGCCGATCTTCAGTCCGGCGGGTTACACAGGCATCGGCCACAGCCGCTCGCTGCCGATCTTGCGCCGTCAGAATATCTTTCAATACGTCGGCAATCTGACATACACGGGCAGCGCGCATACGATCAAAACGGGCTTCGATGCGCGGCGTCGTCACCTGACCGAATACCAAACCAATCGCGGTAACGGACGATTCAACTTCGCGCCGAACATCACGAATAATCCGGCGAACAATGCGGGCGGCCACGTCATCGCGGCGTTTCTGTTGGGTGCGCCGAGCCTGATCGAACAAGATTACCTGCTCGCGTGGGTAGGCTTGCGCGGCACTGAATACTCGGCCTACGTCGGTGACGATTGGCGCGCGACGAGCAAGCTGACGTTCAACTTAGGGATGCGCTACGAACTCGACACGCCTTACAGCGAAGTCGCCAATCGCTGGGCGAATTTCGATCCTAAGACGGCGACGGTGCTGGTCGCGGGACGCAACGGCGTGAGCAAATATGCGGGCGTGAATACGTTTAAGAAAGGCTTCGCGCCGCGTTTCGGCTTCGCTTATTCAATCGCTGATAAAACTGTAGTGCGTGGCGGCGCGGGCATTTTCTGGAACACAGCAGGCCACGGCGGCAATACGTTGCGCTTGCAACGCCACGTACCGTTTGGGCCGATCTATAGCCTCAACCCCGGCAACTTTTTCGTGACGCGGCGCGTGCAAGACGGCTTCCCGACGTTGCCCGCGTTGAATCTGGCGAACGCCGACGTACCGACCGGCAGCGTCATTGGCGTAGACCCGAACTATCAACCTGGTTACGCGCAGCAATTCAATCTCACCGTTGAACGCGAATTGCCGCAATCGGTTTTGCTCAAGGCTTCTTACGTGGCGAATCTCGGTCGCCATCTCGACACGAGCTACAACTTGAACCAGGCCGTGCCGGGCGCGGGCGCGGTCAACAATCGTCGTCCGTTTTTTGGCGTGCGGCCTACGTTGGCGGATGTGACGTGGGCGGTGTCGGATGGACTCGCGGCTTATCACGCCTTTCAGTTCAGCGCCGAAAAGCGTTTGACGGCGGGCTTGAGCGGCTTGCTCGCTTATACGTGGGGGCATTCGATTGATACGGTGGGGCAGAGCTTCGGCGGAGGCGCTGACGGTCCCTTGCCGCAAGACCCGTTGAATCGCCGCGCTGATCGGGGCAATTCGCCGTTCGACATTCGCCACCGTTTGACGGTCGCGTGGAATTACGCGCTGCCGTTCGGCAAAGGCAAAAAATTCCTGAGCAATGGCGGCCCGGCGGCTTATGCGTTGGGCGGCTGGCAAATTAACGGTATCAATACGTTTCAGACGGGATTGCCTTACACGCCGACGGCGAATACTTCGACGTTGAACACGGGCACGGGCAGCCGTCCGAATCGCACGGGCAGCGGCGTGCTTGATAATCCGACGATTGATCGCTGGTTCGATACGTCGGCGTTCGCTACGCCTGCGCAATTCAGCTACGGCAATTCGGGACGCAATATCTTGTATGGCCCCGGTCGTGTGAATATGGATTTCTCGCTCTTCAAGGAATTCCAACTCGTCGAAGCATTGAAACTGCAATTCCGCACGGAGTTTTTCAATGTGTTCAACCACACGCAATTCGATCTGCCCAACGCTGCCGTCGGCGCAGGTAATGCCGGAACCATCACCGGCATCGTCGGCACACCGCGACAGATTCAGTTCGGATTCAAGCTGGTGTTTTGATTTCGTGAGTGGAGCAGGCGTGAAGGCTGCTCCACTCATCGTTACCTTGTCTCACTGTGGCGAGCGGCTTAGGCTATGGCTTGAGGAAAGGAGCAAATTTATGAGTACGAAATTGCGTCGGCATAAGAACGAGCCTGCCAAGACTGCGCGATCCAAGCGGCCACCTTTGTTGGATGACGAAAGCTGGCGCGTAGCGCGCAAAGGCGAGCGCCTCTATCAAACCAAACTCAAAGCCGTGTTGGAGCAGAAACACACAGGCATGTTTGCCGCTATCGAAGTGGATTCGGGCGATTACTTTCTCGGAACGGATTTGACCGAAGCCTTCGAACAAGCCAGCGCGAAGCATCGGGAAAAGAAGTTCTTTTTCGTTCGCATCGGCTATCGCGCCGCTTTCAAACTGAGAAGCCCCAGATCGTTATGAAAGATAGTTATGAAACCAAAACAATTGCAAGGCTGGTGGACGGATGACCTTGTGCCTCATCTCGAAATTCTCTTGGCTACGGGTGAACGCTCGGATGAAGGCTTGCTCGGCACGAAGTTGTTTCAGGGTTGCAAAGTTGAGTTAGACTCGGATGCCGATGTCGTCAGCTTCCGTAAGAAACCTGTGCGAAAACAGTAGCCTTGAGGTCACGCCATGAACTTCCCCCACCTTGATCATCCAACCCGCATCGCGGATCAATTATCGGATGGCGGAAGCAGCATCAATAAATTCAGGTTTTTCTGCCTGGCATTGACCTTTGTTTCAAGCCGATGCTAGCTTGCGCGCACCGTTCGGTTCGGTATTCGTTACGGCCATTCATCGCACGATTAACATATAAAACAATGGAGCATCCCCTGATATGACTTGGGAACAAATTTACGACCCCTGTGGGAATTGGATTCTTTCGACCATCGTCGCGTCACTCCCCGTAGTGACGCTTTTCTTTGTCCTCGTAGTCCTGAAAAAGCGCGTATGGGTTTCAGCCTTGAGTGGCTTGCTGATGGCTGTCGTCGTAGCCTTGCTCGTACTCAAAATGCCCGTCGCGTTAATTGCCGCCTCAGCGGGACACGGTGTGATTTACGCAATGCTGCGGGTTTCGTGGATCATCGTCGCTTCGATTTTTCTCTATAACATCGCTTGCGAGACCGGACAGTTTCAGGTGATGAAAGATTCGATTGCGGGCTTGTCATCCGACAAACGCTTGCAACTCATCCTGATTGCGTTTTGCTTCGGGGCTTTTCTCGAAGGCACGGGCGGCGGCGGCGCTCCCGTCGCCATCGCCGGAGCCTTCCTGATCGGCCTCGGCTTCCCACCGTTTCAATCCGCCGTGTTGTGTTTGATCGCCAACACCGCGCCCGTCGCGTGGGGCGGCGTAGGCAATCCGATTCGTACGCTCGCGGGTGTGACAGGCTTGCCCGAATTGCAATTCAGCGCGATGACCGGACGCATCTTGCCGCCGCTTTCGATCATCCTGCCGCTTTGGCTGGTACGCAGCATGGTCGGTTGGCGCGAGACGTTTCAGGTCTGGCCCGCCTTGCTGGTGAGCGGCGCTTCATTCGCAGGCATGCAATTTTATTGGTCGAACTATCAAGACGTAGGCCTCGTGGACGTAACTGCCGGAATCTTTTCGTTGCTCTCAATGGTCGTGTTTCTGAAGTTCTGGAAGCCCAAAGAAATTATTCCTGTCAGCGGCGAACTCGTCACTGACAGCCCACAACATTCGCTCGCCGACGTATTGAAAGGCTGGTCACCGTTCATCGTCGCTTCGATTTTGATTTTCGTGACGGGCTTGCCCGCGATTGCGAAGTATTTGAATTTCGATTCGCTCAAGATTCCGATGCCGATGTTGCACAAAGCCGTGCTGAAAATGCCGCCCGTCGCGCCGCAACCCTTGCCCGAAGAAGCCATCGCCAATTTGAATTTCATCAGCCTGCCCGGCACCGCAGTACTCATCGGCGGCATCATCGCCGCGCTGCTGGCGGGCCTGTCGTTCAAACGCACGATGCAACTATTCAAACAAACGCTGGTCGAATTGATTCCTTCGATTTTGGCGATCAGCTTCATGGTCGGTCTGGCTTATGTCACGCGCTATTCGGGACTCGATACGATTCTCGGCTTGAGCATGACGGGCACGGGTTGGCTCTATCCATTTTTCGGTACGCTGCTCGGCTGGCTCGGCGTAGCGTTGACCGGCACTGATGCAGGCTCGAATGCGCTCTTCGGCAACCTGCAAAAAGTCACGGCGGAACAGTTAGGCTTGAGCCCGATCTTGATGGGCGCGGCGAATTCGGCGGGCGGCGTGATGGGCAAGATGATTGACGCGCAATCCATCGTGGTGTCGAGCGCCGCGACGCAACAGCACGGCAACGAAGCGGCGATTTTCAAAGCCGTGTTTTGGCATAGCCTCACACTGGCGTGTCTGGTGGGCTTAATCGTGATGATTTATGCGTATGCGTTGCCGTGGCTGATTCCGCACTCTGCCAATTGAATTGGCTGGTATGTGCTCGCTTGGCTATTGCATCTTTGAGCGAAAGCGCCAACAATCCGTGCCAACCGTTGCGCCGTGGGCGTGCGGCAGGCAGTTACGATTCACTCCATTTTTCACCGAAAACACGAACCTCGCTGATCGTGCATACGATTAGCCTGATGGCATCAAGGAGCAACGCATCATGAAACGAAGAGAGTTTATGCAAGCGGGGGCGAGCTTGGCTGCCGCTCCGGCAGTCTTGCGCAGGAATTACAAGTACGAGGAAGAGTTCGCACAAAAGAAAGCGCGCGTCGGACTCATCGGCACGGGCTGGTATGGCAAGAGCGATTTGTTTCGTCTGGTGCAAGTCGCGCCCGTCGAAGTCGTTTCGTTGTGTGACGTAGACAAGAAGCTGCTCGCCGATTGCGCTGCGACAGTGGCCGAGCGACAGGAATCGAAAAAAACGCCGCGCACTTACAGCGATTATCGCGCGATGCTCAAAGAGAAAGATTTAGACATCGTGTTGGTCGC
>JABFSD010000853.1 GCA_013140935.1 Acidobacteriota bacterium | reverse complement strand
ATGCAGGCCATGCAGGAAACCTTTAACAAGACCAACGGCGAGACGCGCACGCTGATCGAACAGATGGGCGACAACATCGCCGCGATTCGCCGCGCGCAATCAGGCATGGCGACGAGCGCGACCGATACGAGTTCGCAAATCTCCGCGATGGGCGAACGCACGACGGCGACCAATTCACGAATGGAACGGCTGTCGGAGCAATTCGCGCAAATCAAAAAGCTGATCGAAGACATTCCGAAAATGCCTACGTTCACGCAACTGACGCCGGGCAATGCCGAACAGCTTTTTGCCGCAGCTTATAGCGATTATTCGCGCGGCAATTACGATCTGGCGATTTCTGAATTTAAGCAATACGTCGAGACTTATCCTTCCTCGGAACTGGCTGACAACGCGCAATACTGGATCGGCGAGATTCTGTATGCGCAAAAGAAACTGCCCGAAGCTACGGCTGAATTTGAGAAAGTCGCCATCGTCAACGCGCAAGGCGACAAGACGCGCGTGGCTCTTTATAAACGCGCGCTCGTGTTGCTTGAACTGGGCAAGAAAGACGACGCCGTCGCGCAGTTCCTTTCGTTGACGAAAAATTACGCCAACACGAATGAAGCGACGCTGGCGACGCAACAACTACAACAAATCGCGCCCGAAGCGCTCGCGCCACCGCCTGCACCGGTGACTGCGCCTGCGCCTGTGGCGACTCCACCCAAAAAGAAAAAACCGTAATTTGTAGGGCGGGTTACTAACCCGCCCTACATTTCAGGAGACACGACCGATGACGATGATGAACACTCCCCTGACGATGCGCGTGCTGATGGAACGCGGGCCGTTGTATGCCGCCGACACCGAGATCGTCTCAAAAACTCGCGCGGGCATTCACCGTTACACTTATGCCGATATGGGACGCCGCGCGAAACAACTTGCCAACGCGCTCGCCAAGCTCGGCGTCAAGCAAGGCGACCGCGTAGCCACCCTCGCCTGGAACTCTTATCGCCATCTAGAAATTTATTACGCCGTGCCGTGTATGGGCGCGGTCTTGCACACTTTGAATTTGCGCCTCTCGGCAGAGCATCTCGCTTACATCATCAACCACGCCGAAGACAGCGTGATTTGCGTTGACGACGAATTGCTCCCGCTGCTCGAACGCATCGGCGATCAACTCACCGGCGTCAAACATTTCATCGTGATGAGCGGCGTCGCAGGAAGTGGGGGTCAGTTCACGACCAAGCTCGGCCCTGCGCACAATTACGAAGACTTGATCGGCGGCGAAAGCACTGAATTCTCCTGGCCTGAGATTGATGAGAACGCGCCGATGGGGTTGTGTTACACCAGCGGCACGACGGGCAATCCGAAAGGCGCGATGTATACGCACCGGTCGAATTACCTGCACACCGTCACGCAATGCATGACCGACAGCATGGGCGTCAGCGGCGCAGACACAGTGATGGCCGTCGTACCCATGTTTCACGCCAATGCGTGGGGACTGCCTTACTCAGGTTGCACCGTAGGTTTCAAGCAGGTCTTCCCCGGCCCGACGATGGATGGCGCTTCGATTTGTCAGTTGTTGCAAGACGAAAAGGTCACGTTCACGGCGGGCGTGCCTACGATCTGGATGGGTGTCAAAGCCGAACTCGAAGCGAACCCCGGCAAGTATGACTTATCGAATTTGCGTGCGATGACCTGCGGCGGATCGGCTCCGCCGCGTGCGTTGATTGACTGGTTTGAAACCACGCTTAACCTCGAATTCGTGCAAGCCTGGGGGATGACTGAAACGAGTCCGCTGGGTTCGGTCGCGCGCCTCAAAGCCAAAATGAAAGACTGGCCGCGCGATAAACAACTCGACGTAAAGCAACGTTGCGGCGTCATCGCACCTGGTCTCGAAGTGCGCGTCGCCGACATCAACGGCAACGAAATCGCGCACGACGGCGCAGCGATGGGCAAGCTGCTCGTACGCGGCCCGTGGATCACCAGCGAATACTACAAAGCCGACGCGCCCGAACGCTTCCCTGACGGATGGTTCGACACGGGCGACATCGCTACGATGGATGCCGAAGGCTATCTGGCGATTGCCGACCGCGACAAAGACGTAATCAAAAGCGGCGGCGAATGGATTTCCTCCGTAGATTTAGAGAACGCGATCATGGCCGTACCCGGCGTCGCCGAAGCCGCCGTCATTGGCGTCAATCACATTCGCTGGCAAGAACGTCCGCTGGCTTGTGTCGTTCTCAAACCCGGAGCCGAAGTCACCCACGCGCAAATCAACGAACACCTCGTCACCAAAGCGGGCATCGCCAAATGGTGGCTGCCCGATGAAATCGCTTTTGTCGAAGCTATTCCTAAAACTAGCGTCGGCAAGTTCGATAAAAAGGTCATCCGCGAACAATACAAAGACAAAGTGCTGACGACAGCTTGATGAATAACTTACCTACTGATTTTGAAATCGTGTTGTTCGCCAGCCAGCCAGAATGGCGCAAATGGCTGGCGAAACAACACGCCAAAGCTCCGGGGCTGTGGTTGCGCTTTGCCAAAAAGAATTCCGGCGTAGTCTCAGTCACATACGACGAAGCCTTAGACGTGGCCTTGTGTTACGGCTGGATTGACGGGCTGAAGAAAAAGTACGACGAGCAAACTTATATGCTGCGCTTCACGCCGCGCGGCGCACGCAGCGTCTGGTCGAAGATCAATCGCAACAAAGCCACTGCCCTCATCGAATCAAACCAGATGCAACCCGCCGGACACGCCGCCATCGAACGCGCCCAACAAAACGGTCAATGGGATGCGGCGTATGACGGGCAAAGCACGATGGAAGTGCCTGATGACCTGCAAGCGGCGTTGAATAAAAACGCCAAAGCCAAAAAGTTTTTCGCTGAGTTGAATAGCGTGAATCGCTACGCGATTTTGTTTCGGCTGCAAACGGCGGTGAAAGCTGAGACGCGTGCCAAACGCTTACGGCAATTCATCGAGATGCTGGAGCGGCAAGAGAAGATTCATTCCTAACCTGGAGCAGGCTTCCTTACACAAAGGTATGAACAAGTCGGCCTTACCAGCCCTCTTTTCTACGCTCACATTTTAATTTGGCATTTTTGGCCAGAGGGATTTTCAAATCGTCGCAGATGGTTTACATTGCCTTCACCCTAACTGATTCCCTCACCGGATCAGAACGACAGAAAAAATGATTTCAGGCGTGACGTAAAAAGCGTCCGCCCCAGCAGTAAGTTCAGTAACAGTGTAGATACCGTAGGCTTTCGATTCTCAAGTCAAACCAGCGCTTGCCCCGTGCTGTAAGGGCGTTGACGTGGAACCGCCATCCCCAATAGCTGAGAGCCATCACTTTGCCAATGGGTTTTGGGATCGTGTATGAGCGGTGTTTGTAGCGAGCAGACCTGACAGGTTTGCGCGGTTAAGTCTGATTTCTTAATCACCACAAAAAAATACTTTTTTAGGAGTGACCCGTTATATGTGTTCATGGCATACGGGGCTGGCGCGTTTTGCCTGCCTGCTGATGCTGTTTAGCGGTGTGTCTTGGGTGAGCCTTCACCAGACGGCTGCCAAAACTGGCAAAGCTATCTCTCACAGTTTGAGCGCCGACGCCGACTTGCAACTGGCTGTGCAAGTCGAACGCACCGTCGTACAACGTGGCAATAGCTACGCTTATTCACTTACGATCAATAACCTCGGCCCGACCATCGCTACGAGCGTAAAGCTCACGTCGCAATTGCCGGTGGGGATGAGTTACATCATCGCCAATCCGACGCAAGGCTCATGTTTCAACAGCAATGGCGCGATCACCTGCAATTTAGGCAGCATCGCCGTCAACCTGCCCGTAGCGATTTTGATTGGCGTAACCGTCAGTGACCGCGTCGCACAAGGCAGCAGTCTGATATACACCGCCAGCGTCGCCAGCGAACAAACCGATCCGCAACCCAATAACAATCAGATCAGCGTCACGACCTTCGTCAGCGGCAAAGCGACCATCGCCGGACGCATCACTGACGCGCAAGGCAAAGGCTTGTCCAACGTAACGATCAACGTCACGGGTTCGGCTTCGAGCTCGCGTACGACCGACGGACAAGGCAATTTTCTTTTCGATGAATTGGCGAGCGGCGGCAATTACACGCTGACGCCCAGTGCAATAGGTGTATGGTTTGATCCGCCCTCGCGTAACATCCCCGATTTCAGTATTGACCTAACCGCGAATTTCGTGGCGAATACATGCGGTTTCAGCGTCAGCCCCACCGCGATCAATATTCCCAGCGGCGGTGGCAGCGGTTCTGTCACCGTGACGACGGCGTCGCGCTGTCAGTGGACGGCGAGCAGCCAATCGTCCTGGATTTCGATTACGGGTGGCGCGAGCAGCGCGGGCAGCGGACAAGCGCAATTCAACGTCGCCTCGACCGGCACACCGCGCACCGGTCGCATTACCGTCGCCGGGCAGGAAGTCGTCGTTTATCAGGTCGCCAACAGTTGCCCGGTGCCGGCCTATCGCACTGGCACGTTGCTCACACAAGACATCACACCCGACACGCAAACCTTCGCGGCGGATTTCAACAACGACGGCTTGTCTGAATTAGTCATCATCAGAACGCCCAATGGCGACGGGCGCGCGGTGATGATTTACAGCCTTGAAGAAAACACCAACGGCTGGCGGCTCTGGAGCGAAACCCGCACCGCCGCCGCCAACCAAATGCCCGCCGCCGCCGATTTCAACGGCGACGGCACAATAGATTTGTTATTAGTGAGTTCCGCCAACGGCAACACTTCCGGCCAGCTTTATCTGGGCAACGGACGCGGCGGCTGGGATTTGCCCGAACGGTTCGCGCTCTCGCCGCGACCCAACGTACGGCAAATTTATACGAGCGATTTGAATAACGATGATCGTCCTGATGTCGTCGTAGATAACGGCAACGCGGCTTTCGTCACGCTCTCACAAGCGGGCAATCGTTACGCCGCGCCGGTTGAGTTGAATCTCGGCGGCGAAGCGCTGCTGGCGATTGCCGATTTCACGGGCGACGGAAACGCCGACATTCTTTCTGGCTCTGATACGCAATGGCGTATGCACTCCGGCGGATTGCCCGGCACGCGCGCCGCCGTCGTAACCAAACTCGAAACGCCGCTCGTCGTTTATGGCGCGAAAGATTTCACGGGCGACAATCGCGCCGATTTGCTGGTCGGCAAAGACCGTTTGGCCGATGGCAATTTGCAGGTGATGTCCGTCAACAGCGACGGACGCTTTGAAGCCGGCGTCGTCGCACCGCTGGGGCAATCGCTGGGCAACGGCGGCTTTCAATTTTTTCTCGACGATTTCAACAGCGACGCGCGCACCGACGTGATGCTGATGATTAATTCAGCGACGCGCATGTTCATTGCGGGCGACGGCGCAGGCCGCTTAGCCCCGCCCGTCGTGCTCGAATTGCCCTTTGAGTCGCGCAGCTTTGCGGCAGGTAATTTCACGCGCGACAACAGCCTCGATCTTTTCGCCCTGGGACAAGGCGCGTTCGCCAATCAGTTGCAACTTTACGCCAACACCTGCGGCCCGGCCCTGTTGGCAATTTATGGCCGCATCACCGAGGGCAGTTCGCCGCGCGGTGTCGCGGGCGCGACGCTCAAACTGTCGGGCAACAAAACGGCGAGCGCGACGACCGACATCGGCGGTTACTACGAATTCAATAACCTGCCCGCGCGCTTCGGTTACGTCGTCAATGCCGACAGTGGCGAATTTGAAGTCACGCCGCCACGCGCCGAAAACAGCTATCTCACCAGAGATCAGTTGTTCAACTTTCAGGCACGTCGCCGCTTCGCCGTCGTTTCTTCCGCCAACTACGACGCCATCGTAGCGCCCGATTCGATGGTGACGATCTTCGGCGGAGCGCTGGCTACGGTTACGCAGGTGGCGACGACCGCCATCTGGCCCGAAACGCTCGGCAGCGTCACGGTAAATTTCGTAGACAACAACCAACGCAGTTATCCCGCCAAGCTGCTTTTTGTCTCGCCCACGCAAATCAATCTGCTTGTCCCCCCTGGACTCGCGCCCGGCAATTACAAGGTAGCGATTGCCTCCACCACCGCCGGGCGCGCGGAAATCTTTTCGGTCGTGCGCGTAGAAAGTGTTTCGCCCGGTCTGTTCACCACCGACGGCAGCGGACGCGGCTTGCCTTCCGCCGTCTTGTTACGCATCGCCGCCAACGGCAGACAGACGTATGAAACCGTCGCGCGTTACGACGCCGCGCGCAATCAATTCGTCGCCGTCCCGATTGATATGAGCAATACGGCTGAACAGGTTTACGTATTGTTTTACGGATCAGGTATGCGCAATCGCAGTTCGCTCAATACGGCAATCATGTCTTTTGGCGGAACTGACGCACAGCCGCTTTATATCGGCGCGCAAGGCGGTTACTCCGGCCTCGATCAAGTGAACGTCCGCGTACCCAACGCCGTGCGAGGCCGTGGCGATGTGAGCATTTCGCTCACGCTCGATGGCAAAACGTCAAATCCAGTGACGCTCAACTTCAAATAATTCCAGCACGACAGCCCGCGCATAATGGGAGTTAGGGGAGCGATAGGAGTTATAGGAGTGCGAGTGCTCCCATAAATCCTATCACTCCCCTAACTCCCATTCTTGCGTTCACACCATTGCGGCTTTTTCCAGCACCGCTAAGGTTTGCCGCGCGGCTTCGGGCCACGTGAAATGTTGCGCGCGTAACTTCGCTTTCGCACTCAACGCCGCCCGCAACGCTTCGTCATTCAATAACTCATTCAACACGCGCACTAAATCCGCTTCGTCGTAAGGATCGAAATAACACGCCGCGTCACCCGCGATTTCGGGCAACGCACTCATCCGCGCCGCCGCTACCGGAGTGCCCGCCGCCAGGGCTTCCAACAACGGAAACGAACAAGTCTCCGCCAGCGAAGGATGCACGAAAGCCAGCGCGTTTTGATAAACCGGTAACAACCTTGCGCGCGAACATTGCGGCCAGTGAATGACGTTCAGCGCTGCGAGTTGCGGCTGCAATTCGCGCCAGTAAGCCGCATCTGCCGCTTCACCAATCAACACTAACGATAAGTCGGGATGCGTCTCGCGCACCCGCGCA
>JABFSD010000185.1 GCA_013140935.1 Acidobacteriota bacterium | reverse complement strand
TCGTCATCGGCGACGCAGCCCTCGACGACCGAACCGACTTTGAAGGTACGGACTTTTTTCGCGTCTACTTTGCCGTTGGCCTCAAACAGTTCGTATTGCTCGACGACGCCCGTCTTGCTGTTACCGTAATAATAAACCTTGCCGGTTTTCGCGCTGCGATACATGCACATGCCATAAACCGCCATGCCGTGCGTGATGACGCGCGCGGCTACGTTTTCGAGCTTGCGCGCCGTCGCGTCAATTTTGTAAATCGCAATCGAGTTCGTGCGGCGATTGCTGGCCGTGACCAGCGTGACTTCCTGCCCGCCGAGCTTGAAGCCGCCCCGCAAATCTACGTTATCCATTTCACCGTCGGCCAGATATTGCAACTGCTTGCCGTTCAAATCATAAACCGCCAAGCCGCCCGTTTTGTCAGTGCCGATAATGAGGCTCAACGCGGAATCAGTCGGATGCACCCAAATCGCCGGATCATCCGCCGCGTCACCGCCGTTCGGGACGGGTTCAGTTTCGACGGTAGCGAAGACCTTTTCGAGGTCGTCGCTGAAACTTTGCACCGTATTGGTTTTAGCTTCGTCGTTCTTGCCCTTTTTGACGGGCTTCTCTTTGCTCTCCGCCACCTTCGCCGTTTCGGGCTTGGGAGTCTTGACCGCTTTTACGGCTTCGGTATTGTCGGTGGTTTTGCTCCCGTCCTTGCGAGCTTTCTCTTCAGCCTTTTTGCGTTCTTTTTCCGCTTTGGCTTGCTGTTCGATCAGCTTCTTATCGTCCTGTTTATCGTCGTCGTCGTCGTCATCGTCATCGTCGTCATCATCGTCGTCTTTATCTTTCGACTTCTTCGATTTTTCTTTGCCTGATTTGTCAGAGCTTTTGTTTTTCTCACTCGCCGAAACATTCGTTAGGGTTGGTGTATAGGTGATGCCTGCGATCAAGGCGAGCATAAGCGCCACCACCGAAAGCCAAAGGGATGCGCGGTGCGCGGTGCGTTGATTCGTTAAAAAGAGCATAGCTAGTAATTCCTCCTACCATATCGCGCCATCTTTACAATGCGTGGGGAGATGGTCGAAACGTGCGTTGATAATTCCAAACAGCCAGTCGGCACTTACAGCATTGAATACCGCCACGCTGCAAAAAGACCGGCCTTTGATTGAACTTGGGGAACGACACGTTGCCAACTGCTTAGGGCTGGCAACGATTTATTAATTTATAGGTTGGCAGTTCAGCCGTCTCAGGGGAGGAAGCAGAAGGCGGGCTTTGCCAGCCACGCGCAGGGGAGCGCAGTTTGTCTGAAATCGTATACGAAGTTCAAGCCTTAATACGTTTCAGAATAAACTCGGCGATGCGCTCGCCGCCTTCGGGTACGCCTTTGTAACCTGGAAAGCAGTTCACTTCGATCACCGAGTAACCTTTTGGCGTCTTCACCAAGTCAACGCCGTAAAGATCCAACCCGAAGACTTTGCCGCACTGCCGCACCAGGTCTTCGAGTTCAGGATCGTTGCCGACGGGCGTTCCCAGCTTTTCCTCTTTGGTTTTTGCCGGAAAAATGCGTTTGATGGCGTGGACATAATCACCAATCGCATACGCCTTGTAATCATAAGGCTCGTGTTCTTCGTATTCCTGCGCAAAGATCAATCGCTCGCCCAACGCCGTGCCGTCTTCACCGCCGTCATCATCGGCTGCGGTGTCGTCACTGGCGCGTTGTGCAACGAGCGCGTCAAACGCGGCTTCGTCCCTGCAAATTTCGATCCCCATTCCGCGACGACCGCGCCAGGGCTTCACGACGATGGGCATTTTCTGCACTACGTCGCGCAACGTCTCAATCGAATCTGTCACAAAAGTACGCGGCGTAGGGATGCCCGCCTGTAACAACATCGTACAAGTCAGCACTTTGTCCCGAACCTTCATCGTCGCCGGATATTCGTTGAGCAACGTGC
Organism: Acidobacteriota bacterium; assembly: GCA_013140935.1. Taxonomy (GTDB): domain Bacteria; phylum Acidobacteriota; class Blastocatellia; order RBC074; family RBC074; genus JACPYM01. Next base: position 5,161 of record JABFSD010000185.1, on the reverse strand, counting down.
CTTCACGATAATGCGCGGCAGCGGCCAGCGATTCGGCCAGCGGCGAATGCGACTTAAAGAGATAAGCGTCGTAATCGAACTTGAAATTTTCGAGATCAATCAAACCGCTGCGTTCGGTGACGATTTCTACGTCAGCGCCGCGCGCCTTGAGTCCGTTCAGCACGTCGTAAGTAACCGACGTTGTGCTGCGCGGGGGTTCCATCAGAAAACAGATACGCATAAGAGATGCCTTTCAGATTGTGGGAAACTCTGTGGATAAGTTGTGAATTCGCGGTGAATTTCTTGTGAATGTTTGTGGAAAAAGTCTTGCCACCAATTTTCACGAATTAACACGAAGCCCGATTCGTGAAAATTTGTGTGAATTCGTGGCTAAATTTTTGCGGTACTTGTTCGCGCTACGATCAACGCATAAATTTCAGCTACGGCGGCTAACGCGACTCTGACGCCCAGCATTGCTGCAACGCCGTGATATTGCCAGAGCCATCCGCCCAACAATGGCCCAACGGTCTCGCCGATGCCTTCGCCCAGCCCGAAATAACTGGTCACGCGCGCGCGACGTTGGCGGTCGGCATTCATCGCCTGCGCCATCAGCTTGCCCCACGCCGGACGAAACGCCGCCTTGCCTAGCGCATCAATCACGTTGCCTGCGGCGAGTCCGCCAAACGTAGGCACGAACCAAAACAACAGCGACGAACCGATATTCGCAAAGCCGCGCACCAGCAAGACGAAGCGTTGGCTTACGTTATCGGCCAGCCAGCCGAACGCAGGCCCCGCGAAAATCGTGACCAGCGGCGCGACGGTATAAATCAATCCGGCCTGCGCGGCATTCAGGTGTGCATATTCCGTAGCCAGCACCGGAAACAGTTTGCTAATCATCATCGCCGTCGCTGTCATCAACGAACCAAGCACCAACACCGGCAACAAACTAGTATTCGATTTTTCTAAAGTTTTGGGTTTCGCCTGTTCAGTGAGCGACTCATCAAGATCATTACCATTTTTTTCTGACGGCACCTCTGTTGATGGATGATGCGGCGGTTCTTTCAAATACCACGCGACGACTGACAGCGGCAGGATGGATAACGCGAACGCTACGAGAAAGACCCGCGCGTAATCATCCGCCCACCAATACAACAAAACTCCGGCCAGCGCCTGCCCCAACGAACCCGCAGACATTTTCAAAGACGAATACCACGCGAACGCCGACGCCATCTTTTTCTTGTCAGCGTATTCCGCAATCAACGCGCCCACCGAAGGGTCACGCAAGGATTCGGAAAATCCGTGCAACATTCTGATCGCGTAAATCTGCCACGGCGCTGTGGCAAAGATGAACAGCAACGCGACCGTCGAACGCAACGCGATGGCGACGGTGAACGTACGTTTCAGTCCGACGTGATCGGCAACCCATCCCATCAAGGGTTTGAAGAGTTGCTCGACCAGCAAGCTCAACGTAAACAACAAACCGACTTGCGTCAGGCTCAAGCCCATTCGCTTGAAAGCAAAGATCGGCAGCACAAAGCCGATGACGCCGAAACTCAGGCGCGATAAAAAACCCTCCGCCAAGATGACGTAAAGCGACGAGGCTGATGGGGGTGATAGGGGTGATGGGAGTAATGGGGGCGATGGGACTGCCGCTGATTGATCGTCAGCTTTATTGGATTTGCTATCGTCTTGCTCAGTCAAAATCTCATCCTGCCCATAACTCTCATCGCTCCCATAACTCTCATCACGCTTTCAGGTTGGGCGGTGTCAGGCTAACTTTGCCTTGCGCATAATCATCAATGTAATCGGCAATCATCCCCGCCGCACCTTCTACGCCTTTGTAACCGGGAAAGTAATTCACATCGACAACAAAAGGCCCGCGATCACTTTCGATGATGTCCAAACCATAAAGCCCTAAGCCGCAGACCTTGCCGACCTTCAACGAAAGCTCTCTCACCTCATCACTGATCGGCACAGGGCGACCGGGTACGGAAAAGCTGGTTTCAGAGAAAGGCTTTTGCACGCCATGCACCTGTTCGCCCGCGACATAGATTTTGAGGTCTTCGCCGTGACCGGGAATCGCTTCCTGAATAATCATCGGCGTCACCGGCGCGGACAGCGCGTCAATGTCTGCGGGCGTCTTGCACAAACTCACGCCTGCGCCGCGATGCCCCATGTGCGGCTTGATGATGAGCGGATGCTCTTTCACCAACTCTTTCGCCAGACTCAAATCGCCCGTCGTCCACGATTTCGGCGCAGGCACACCGCCTTCGAGCAACAAGCGCGACGTAATGATCTTGCTTTGAATCAGCGAACACGAAGCGAACGGATTCAGAATGTTCGCGCCTTGCACATGCAAGATGCCCGCGAGCGCGAGCGCGAGTTCCGTATGCGATTTCAGCACATACATATCGGCTACTGGCTCAAGCGTATCAGGCCGTTGCAGAATTTCTTCGGCGATGTCTTCGGTAATGGTGTATCCGCGCCCGCGCAAAATTTCATACATCTCGACCAACACGGGCGAGGGTACGGGCGGAACGCGACGGACGATCATAAAGTGGAGTTTCATTATTTGACCTCGATCATTTTGCCCACGAAGTCACACGAAGCAGGCACGAAGATTGGCGATAACTTCGTGTTCCCTTCGTGTGGCTTCGTGGGAGGATTAGTTCGAATAGTTAGCAAGATAATCAGCTAGCAGCGAAGCAGCTTCCGGCACGCCCTTAAAACCCGGAAACGTATTGATGTCCACCACGTAAGGCTTGCCGTCTGACGTGATGATGTCCAGCCCGAAAAGATCAATGCCGAAGGCCTTGCCGCACGCCAAGCAAATCTGTTTCATCTCGTCCGACACCTCGAAAGCCTCGCCCAGCTTGTCTTCGAGCGTAACGGGCGGCCAAACGCGACGTACGCCAAAAACCTTTTCGCCGATGACATAGAGCTTGTAATCGCGCCCGTCCGGTTTGTGCAGCCGTTGCGCGAAAAACAAATCGGTCGTCGTCAGCGATTCCAGATCGCGTTCACTGTGAACCATCTGCACGCCGCGTCCTTGCGAAGCGCCCCAAAACGGTTTGACGACCAGTGGCCCGTCTTTCAGCAAGCCGGTCAACTGTTCGGCCTTGCCTGCAAAAAAAGTTTCGGGCAGCGGTACGCCCGCGCGTTGCAAGACTTGCGTCGAAAGAATCTTGTCTTTCATCAACACGACCGTCGGGTATGGATTGAGAATGCGCGCGCCCAAGCCGTGCAACAAGCCCGCGTAACCGAGCGCCGTTTCAGTTCCGGCTTTCAGCAGATACAAGTCGTGTTGGTTGGCGATGGCGGCTACGTCATTGCATTGCGCGTCGGGATAAATCATCTCGACCTGATGCCCGCGCGCGATGAGCAAGTCAGCCGCCTGCTGCATCACCGAACCGCTGCGGCCTGCTTTTTCTTTCGTAGAGATAACGCCGATGTTCATAGCTCAATCCTTAACCAACTTGGGGGATTTCCTCAAAACTGAAAAACACTTGTTTGCCGTTCGCACGCGCCAACGCAACCATTTCATCGGCTCCGCTCGAAGCGCCGCCGATGCGCAAACAGCCATCGCATTGGGCTACGAGACGCCGCGAGATCGGATGAAAGATTTCGTTGAAGACCTCGTCGCCGATGCGTTGCGAACCCGCGTGTTCAATCAACGGCAAGGCGTACCACTCACCCAACACCGGCAGATGCCCTGCGCGAAAGAGCCGCAAGGCCATGTCATTCATCGCCTTCACATTCGCAGCGATCAGCGCCGGGTCGTCGTTCGTGCCGGAGCGATAAGGGCCAGCGACTAAAATCATGAGTGGTTTCATCTTTACTCATTCAGTCGCCACGGCGGATTGAGCCGATTCGCGCCTGCGAAATACAAACAAATGCGATTGCCTGCCGGGTCGCGCAAATAGGCTTCGCGCCAGAGCCACGATTGATCGGTCGGTTCGCTTTCAAACACAAGGCCGTCAGCTTTCAACGCAGCGACGCGCGCGTCTAAATCTACGCATTCAAAATAAACGACGATGCCTGTGCCTCGCGGCAATTCGTCAACCTGATGAATCGAAAACGTTGTGCCACCACCAGGGCATTCAAAGCGCGCATAAGCCGAATGCGTATGCACGATCAAGCGCAAGCCAAGCCGCTGATAAAACGCAATCGAAGCGGCGACATCCAACGCAGGGACTGTGACTTGGTTCAGGTTCATCTTGTATTGCGGTACATCAAATCAGTCCGAATCACGTATTTCGTTCCGACGCGCACCGGGCAACCTTCGTGAATGATGGGATGCTGAAAGAGTAGCGCCATACCTGTTTCGGGCACGATGACTTTTTCGGGTTCGGTCATGAAACTCGTTTCGCCTCCGGCAAAGTCGTGATTCAGATAAACCATAAACGTGTAATAGCTCTGTTCTTTGATGTCACGCACGAACGGGCCATCCATGTGCGGTTTGAAATAGTGACCCGGTTGGTACTCGTAACAGCGCAACCGCTCATTCGCGCCCACGAGTTTCCAACCAAAACAGCGCGGCGGTGCGTATCGCTTCACTCGTTCAAACAGAAGTTTTGCGCTTTCAGGGTCATCGAACATCACACGGCGATTGTTGCGAATATCCGTGTCGAGTGTTTCGCCTTCGGTCGTTGTGATCGGCGCATTGGTTGGATTGTTCGCTTTGATGCGCTCAATCCAAGCTGCGCACTCTTCGGGCGAAAGCACGTTCTTGATCGTCTGAATGTAAGAAACGTCGTGGTCAATCATTGCTTCGCTTGCTGTTCAACGTAATCCGCCAGCCGCTCATTGCCATCCGGCACGCCCGTATAATTCGGATAGTCATTGATTTCAATGACCAGTACGCCTTCGCTGGTGACGATGGTATCCACTCCGTACAAATCCAACCCGAACAGCTTGCCGCAGCGGCGTCCGAGGTCTTGCAGTTCGGGCGAAATTTCGACGAGTCCGGCTTGCGAGAGCGCATTGGTTTCGCGCGGATTGAAGGGCGACTCTTTGCGTACGCCCCAGACCTGATCGCCGATGCCGTAAAGTTTCAGGTCGTAACCATCCGTCTTGAAATAGCGTTGAGCCAGCGCGATGGGTTCCGTCCATTGCATCGCCGCCATCTCTTCAATCGTCAGTGCGACCTGCAAGCCGCCGGAGTTATCGCCGAAAATCGGTT
>JABFSD010000913.1 GCA_013140935.1 Acidobacteriota bacterium | reverse complement strand
GGCTTGTCTGATTTCATCGGTTCGTCGGGCGACACCAATTCGTTTTTGACGTTGCGCAACACGAGCCTGGAAACGGGGCAATACAACAACACGCATCAACTCAACGCGAATTTCATTTACGAATTGCCCTTCGGAAGTGGCCGCAAGTTCTTGCGCAATGTTGACAAGCCTGCGCGCCAGGTTCTAAGCGGTTGGCAGTTGGGCGGGATTTTCCGTTACAACTCCGGTGACCCGTTGAGCTTGTTGTCGGGACGCGGCACGTTCAACCGCGATGATCGCTCGGCGTTGAACACGGTGGATGTCGCAGGCAATCTCACGCGCAACCAAATTCAAGATTTGACCGGCGTGCGCAGCACTGCGAGCGGCGTATTTTATCTCGATCCCAACCTTGCGCCGGGCACGAGCAGCGATGCGTCGAAGGTCGTCTTCCTCAACCCGCAAGCAGGTACGACGGGCACGCTCGGACGCACGGCGATTTTTGGGCCACGATATTGGAACTTCGATTTCAGCACGCTCAAACGTACGCGCCTCACGGAACACACCAATCTCGAATTTCGCGCCGAGATATTCAATCTGTTCAACACGGTGAATTTCGACAATCCCGTGACGACGATCAACAGCGCCAACTTCGGACGCATCACGTCCATCGCAGGGCGTCCGCGCCTGATGCAGTTTGCGTTGCGCCTAAATTTTTAACGCTTTTAACCTTTGGCGCGGCGCGAAGCTCATATGACAAGCATGAAAAAACAGGTTTTTCTCGGCGGCGCGTGCGGGCATACGACGTGGCGGCGCGCACTCGCGATTCCGGCGTTAGCGGCGGCGGGCGTTTCTTACGTTGATCCGCAACTTGATTTCGGCGCGTGGACGACGGCACGCGAAGCCGATGAGATGCGCGCCAAAGACGAAGCCGACGTTTTGCTTTTCGTCATCAACGGCGAGACGCGCGGCGTTGCCAGCGTAGCCGAAGCCGCTTATCTATTGGCCGCGCGCCGTCCGCTCGCGTTGGTCGTCACCGATGTAGGCGATTATTTGAACGGACAACCTATCACCGCGTCGGAACGCGACGATCTCAATCGCGGACGCATCTTCGTGCGCACGATGGCGGCTTGCCACGACGTGCCGGTATTCACCGAAGTGCGCGACGCAGTGCAACACGCCATCACGTTGGTGCAATCCATAACGCCGAGCTTGAGCCTGTTTGACGTAAAAGCCATTCTCGCCGAAGTGCAATTCCACGCTTACCGCTTCATCGTCACGCCTGCCATAGATGGGTTTCTGTTACAGCTTGAAGCGGATGAGCCGGACGTTCACACCGGTGTGCGCGCTGCGTTGCAAGGGCGGCAATGGCACGTCAGCCGCCACGCGAGCAAAAGCGAAATCGTACAAACCGCCTTCAAAGCCGTCGCCACCTGGCAGGAACACGAAGCCCGCGAACATTTTCGTTATCAGGGCGCGCAAGTCTTCGGCCCGCACTTTAACGTAGAGCGTCTCGCCGCCTTATGGCGCGCTACGCACGAAGAGCATGAGCGATAGCGCCTCCCACAGGCTGGCGGTGTTTGACGCGCGCGTTCCTACTGCGGGAACCGCAGCAGAACGGCGCGCTTTCAACGATGAACTGCGCGCCGCCTGCCACGAAACCGGCGCGTTTTATCTCACGCATCACGGCATCCCGGCCACGCTTTGTCAGGCGGTATTGCAAGATGCGGAAAGTTTTTTTGCCTTACCGCCGGAAAGCAAAGCCAAGCTCAACATTCGTCACTCAAAACATTTTCGCGGCTATTCGCACATGGCGAACGAGCGCGACTGGCGCGAGCAAATGCATTTCGGGTTAGAGCTGCCTGCGCCGCACGACGCGACGCGATCATTGCAAGGCCCGAATCTATGGCCTGCGGAATTAGGCGATGGATGGCGCGCAACCATGCTGACTTTCTTGCGCGCAGCCGGTGACGCAGGCCAACGCTTGCTCGCGGCGTTGGAACCCCTATTCGATTTGCCGTCAGGCTATTTCGCGCGATACGCACAGCCGACGCCTTATCTGTTGATGAAGCTGTTGCATTATTACGCGCCGCAAACCGGTTCGACGCAGCAAGGCATCGCGCCGCATTGCGATTGGAGTTGGCTGACCTTGCTCTGGCAACAAGGCGACGGCTTGCAGGTGCGTACGCGCAAGGGCGAATGGCTCGCTGTGCCGCCGCGCGCCGATGCGCTGGTCGTGAATCTGGGCGAATTGCTCGCGCTCGTCACGGCGAACGAATGCCATGCCGTGCCGCATCAAGTAGTCAGCCAGGCGTCGCGCCTTTCCATCCCCGTGTTTATCAATCCGAGCTTGTCCGCCGTTATCGCACCCCAACCCACGCCCACGGATGAGAACCCTTTCGCGCACGTGCATCGCGTCGTTGCGCCATGCCAGACGCTTGCACCCTTCGTCTTTGGCGCAAGCGAGTGGCGCAGAAAAGGCTTGGGGCTGTGGTGTCACGACGCGCAGTGTCGCACCGCTGCCGGATGAAATGTTGCAACGTTGAGTCGCAGGTGCGTTCACTCCGCATCCAACGCAGTTCACGCGCACTCAATTCGGAGGTAGTCGTCAATGAATTCGGCACGTTTCGTTTCTTTCAAACGCATGCTTTGGTCGTTCGCTTTACTCTGCCTGGCCCACGACCTTTACGCTCAAACAACGCAGCCTGAAGCGCAGCCCCAGCCGAGTGCCTTCGACCTGCACCAGCGTGAGGCGCAATCACAGAATCCGTCTGACGTGTCCTTCACGATTCGATTAGCGACCGAGCAGAAAATGTTTCGGCAAGGCGAAGTCATTCGGTTGGAATTGGGCTTTGCCAGCAGCAGCCCGAAGACCTATCGCATGGACGCCGCGACCTATGATCGCAGCGGCAGGCTCGAAATGGATCAGTTTCATCTCGAACCCGACACGGGCTTTTCCGATCCGAGGGGAGATAACGCTGGCGGGTCTATGGGCGGCCTACGCAGCATTCCTGATCTCGAAGAGAAACCGCATCTCATCGTTTATGAACTCAACGAATGGTTTCGCTTTGAGCAGCCGGGAATCTATCGCCTTTATCTCACGTCGCCGCGTGTCAGCCGCAAAGGGCAGCGCGAAGAAACGGGTACGTTGCCGTTGACTTCCAATGTCGTCGAATTCGAAATCGTGAAACCCGAAGGGGGATGGGCGGAGCAGGAACTGCAAAAGGCGCTGCAACAGCTTGACGCGAAAGACGGCCAGACCAACCGTCGCGCAGCTTGTCGCGCGCTGCGCTTTTTGAGTACGAAAGCCGCCGTGCCTGAGATGGTGCGGCGTTACAACGACGAGGATCAGGAATGCTCGTTTGAATTTTACGCGGGGTTGATTAGCGCCCCGCAACGCCAATGGGTAATCGAAACGATGGAGGCGCAGTTGAGCGCGCCCACGCAAGCCGTATCCGGCGGATGGTTGAATTTGTTGACCAGCCTCACTGCGCCGTCGTGGCGCGCGCCTGACCCTCAGGACGAAGAGCAAGCCCGTGCGCATTGGCAACGCTATCAAGAAACTTATCAACAGTTGCAAATGAAATACGCCGGAAGACTGGCACAAACGGTGGCGCTCAAGACCGGCAAAGCCAGAGCGGTCAGTCTAAATACGCTGCTTGATTTGAAGTGGGATAAAACGGCGTTGCCCGACTTGGCTTCGTTTTTCGGCGAGCTTTCGCTGCAACAGCAACGCTCGCTGTTGGAAAATCGTTGGCCGCAAATCGGCAGTGCGGCGCTCTTGCCCGTATTGCGCAAGGTTTATCAGCAACGGTTGAGCGGAAAGCCTGAAGACGGCTACGAAAGAAAAGACCTCACCACGCAAGCCTTGCGGCGCATTTATGCGCTCGCGCCCGACGAAGGCCGCCGCTTGATGCTCGCTGCGATGAAACGTCCCAACCCGGGCGTAGCGTTTGCTACGCTCGCGTTGTTGCCGGATGAAACGCTGCCCGAACTTGATCAGATTTTCATGGAAAATTTCGAGCGCGGCGAAGAAAGCGAGATACACAGCGCGTTGATCGAGCGTTACGCTTCTGCGTCGCTCAGTGCGCACGTCAGCACGTTGATGGCGGAAAAAGTCGGTCAGATGGCCTGTTACCAACAAGACCGCTTGCTGGCTTACGTCTTGCGCGTCAACGAAGCGAGCGGAATGGCGTTGATTCGACAGGCGCTCACCTTGCGTGACGATACGCATTGTTATCCCAATGTGTTGAACGGCGTAGCGGAACTGCACTTCGCGCCGGAACTGGAAAAGCTGGCGCTCGAATTCCTCAACGACGCCGACTCAGAAGTAGTGAACGGCGCGGTCAATATGCTGGGCAAGTATGGTTCAGCCGCAGCCGCAGCGCCGTTGTGGCAAAAACTGGAACAGTGGCATCAAACCTGGAACGGACGCGCACGCGAATTGGAAGCCGACCCTTCAGACGATGAAGCGTTGCGTTATCAACAAGCATTGGGGCCATCGTTGCGCCGCGCACTTGGTCAGGCTTCCGCGTGGCTGAGCGGCCCGCGCGAACTGACGCGGCTCAAGCAGTTTTGCGTTACGCGGCAGGAAAAGGAATGGGTTGATGGTTGGTTGCAAGCCTGGAGCGAGAAAATTCCGTTGCGGTTTGCTCCCGCCGAAAATGAATGGGGCCGCGCGGAAGTGGCGCATTACGAAATCCACTCGCTCGCCGCACTCCAGCAAAAGCTGGCGCAGTTTCCGCGCGGCACCGTGTTTCAATGGCAGCCCTACAACGAAGGCCAGTTAGAAGCCGCCAAAGAAGAACTGTTTCGCACCGTGCAGTCGTTCGTAAAGGAGCGCGGAATGCAGATCGTTCGATAACAGTTCGATAACAGATGGATAAGTGGATCAGCTACGGTTGAGCCGGATGGGCCATGAGGTCACACGTACTTTTCTGCTTTGAATCGGGCGAAGCCCGCTTGGGTGAGTTGGCTCAACTCCTGAAAAAGCGTTTCATCGGTCGCTTTGAAATTGAAGCATGATTTGCCTTGCATGCATTGCTTGAGTTCGGGCGAAGCGTCATCCAGCAATTCAGAGAAAACATAAACCGGCATCAAGTGAAAACTGACATACGATTTTTTGATCGTGACCGCGCCGAAGAACAGTGGCTTTTTGTTTTTCTGTAAGTGTGCCGTGTCGAGGTAAAAGTGGTCGTCCTTATCAGCCACCACCATCAGTTGGGCGGCGTAAGGTTGCAGGATCGCTTTGAGTCGTGCGAAGACTGGTTGAATTGCTTCTTTGTTCATCGTGTTACTCGTTCGTTATTTTTTAGGTTGCAGCAAGCCAATCGTATTTCCGTCGGGATCAGCCAGCCACGCGAATTTTCCGGTAGGAATGGTTACGGGCGGCACCAGCGTCTTGCCGCCGAGCGACCTGGCTTTATCGAGATAAGCCTGCGCGTCGCTTACTTGCACATAAACCGTGACGTAATTGAATGGCTCGTGTCCGAGCGCAGTGATGTGGCCGTTGATGCCGCCTGCGCCGCCGGTGTTGATGTTGGCCGCCGGACCGGCTTGCGTAATTTCCCAATCAAACAGCTTGCGATAAAACGTCTGCGTTTTGGCGCTGTCGCGTCCGCCGATTTCAAAATGTACGACGGGCTGTCCTGCTGGCTTGGCGGCGTTGGTTTGGGCGGCGGCACTCAGGCGCGTCCAACGCACGGGCAAGGCCAACGTCAGCAACGCGCCGCTCACGGCGGCCAGTGACAAAGCACACAGCATTTGTTTCAGAGACAGAGAATAAGTAACTCGCATAAGGCTCCTGTTAGAGTGGTTCGACGGGAACGCAGCATTCAATGTCGAAAGTCTCCCAGCCGATTTCTTCCGGTAATTTCAAAAAGATTTCCAGCGCGGGCAATGACGCAGGTTGATAGCCGCTGCAAGGCAACCAAACCTTGAAAAAGTAATGCCACGCGCGTTCGACCTGATGAATATCGCCCGTGCAATGATGCATGGCGAAACTCGTCGCCGGCATCGTCGTCACATTGATTTCCGCTTCCGCTTTGATGTGTTCGCCGACCGTCACGCAAAGGTCGTAACGATATTTATCCAGCGGCGTAATTTCAGGATTATCAGGCGACATTCCGATCACCAGCGTCGCGGGCGTCAGCACCGCACGATCCCGCGCCCATTGCATCAGCCGTTGATAAGCCGCGACGCCTTGCGCCGGATCGAGATGCAAACCGAGACATCGGATGTAGGCAATCCGCAGCGGCGGTTGCTTGATCACGCGCACGGGAAAATCCATCTGCCATTCGTCAGCGGGAAAGTCCTGCCAATAATAGCGGGACTCGTGCGCGAAGGTTTGACCGATCTTGCTATTTTTCAGAAAGGTTGTGAGATCAATCTTGCCGGGACTCTCGCCATAATGCTTTTTGAACGTGCGCGAAAAATTCGAGAGCGAATTGAAGCCGCATTCGACGGCGATGTCTGTCAAAGAGAGCGGTGATTGCCGCCGCATCAGCAGGATGGATTTTTCCAACCGCAAGCGGGTGATGAATTCATTGAGCGATTCATTCATCAGGCCGCGAAAGAGCCGGTGAAAGTGAAACTCCGAAAAATTGGCGACCGCCGCCAGTTGTTTGAGCGCGAGTTCTTCAGCCAGATTTTCGCTGATGTAATCAATCACGCGATTGATGCGCGCACGGTAAATTTGTTGACTCGTTTCTCGATCAGAGGTGTTCATAATTGAACCATAGCCGCACTTCGTTTTGTCGCACAAGCGGCACATGAATTTGCGCTTGCGCAATCGAACAAATCGGTAAACACTGCGCCCCGCAGCCGGTCGCTGCGTGCGACCAAAAGAAATGATTCCAACGCCAAATCAGATCGCTTGCTTTGCTGAGAACTCATTCAACGTTGGGCAGTAGCTCCGGTGGTTATTGCTCCCCCTTTGCATTGGAGATGTCATGAAAAACTTCACACTCGCTTTCTTGTTCTTGCTGACGGCGATTGCTGCCGCAGCACAAACCCCAACCGCAGGCGTAACGGGGCGCGTGACTGACGTGAACGGCGCAGTTGTCGCGGGCGCTACGATCAAGATCACCAACCTCGACACCAATCGCACTCTACAAATC
>JABFSD010000822.1 GCA_013140935.1 Acidobacteriota bacterium | reverse complement strand
ACCCGGATCAATCACGTCGCCTACGGCATTAACGGCGACGAGCGCGCCGACGGTGACGGACTTGCCTGATTTGGCATCAGTGACTTTGATCGAAGCCGTTCCCAAGCCGCCTTTCATCGCGCGGTTCGCGCCGAAAATTTTTCCTACCGTCGCGCCCGCGCCCGCGCCCACGTTGCCTTCTTCAGGTGCTTTAGTCGTAGCGGCCTCGCAGGCTTTGTAACCCGCCGTTGCGTCAGGGCGAATTTTCGCGTCGCCTACGCCGAGGTCATAAAGAATCGCAGCAGGCACGATCGGCACTTTGGCAAAGCCGGTCGTGTAACCAAAGCCGCGTTCTTCCAACCAACGCACCACGCCGGTCGCGGCGTCGAGTCCGAACGCCGAACCGCCTGCGAGCGTGATGGCATGCACCTGTTGCACCAGATTTTGCGGATCAAGCAAATCGGTTTCGCGCGTACCGGGCGCTGCGCCGCGCACGTCTACGCCAGCGGTTGCGCCTTGCTCGGTGAGGATGACGGTGACGCCCGTCGGACGCCGCGTGTCGGTGAAATGTCCGACCTTGAGGCCTGCGACATCGGTAATGGCGGAGCGTTGTGCGGTTGGTTCGACGTTCATCATCGTGGTTGCGGTCGTTGCGAGAGTGCCGCGCAAGATGTCGCGGCGCGAAGGTTCGTGCGTCATTTGATTGCGATGCGTAACGGGTTCGCCGTCTTGCCGTCAGCGGTGAGTGCAAATTCGACTTCGCCGCGTCCAAGCAAGGTACGCGGCAAACGCAGGTTGACTTGATCCAGCCCGACGAGATCGCCGCTTTTGCCGACGTAAAGCACGGGCGCATCTGTTCCGCCAATGCTTGCCGCGATAGCATTCAGCCCGGAGTGATTGCGCAAGCCCGTGCCGAACGCAATCAGGAAAACCAAATCGCTTTCTGCGCCGAGATCAATCGGCAAAGGAACGAATTGATTTTGCGCAGCGTCCCATTGCGTAGCAGCTTCGTAACTTTGCGAACCGTCGGCTTTGACGCGCAAGACGACGGCGGCGGCTACGCCGCGCCCGTTGGCGTTGGCGGCAAACAGCGCAGGCGAAACCGGCGCAAGCGTCACCACGCCACTGGCGAGCTTGCCTGCGCTGTTCGTCACGACGACTGTCGCAGGGCCTGATGCCAACCCCGCCGGAACGTAGTAATTGATTTGCGCAGGCGAGACGAAAAACAGCGGCGCGAAAACTTCTTTATTCGCGCTGTCACGAATCGTCATCGTCGTACCGTTCAGATTGACCGGCAGCGGCGAAGTCGCACCAGCTTGCGCGCTTGCTGCGAGTTCATTGCCGAAAGCCGCGACGATGGATTCCGGCGCAATCGTGTCGCCGGTATAACTCGCCGCCGACACACTAGCCAAAGGCGAAGCCGGAACCATCAACTCTTTCACGCCCGTGCGCAACGTTGCCAACAGCGGATAAAGCGCGTTGCCCGGACATTCCGTCGCGCCAGGGCCGTCGCGGTGTCCGCTGAGGTTGTTCAAGTCCAACCCAGAAGCCGCGTGGCGCGACTTGCCCGCTACGTCAATGCCGCGCTGATCGGCCTTCCACGCGAGAATGCGGCGCAAGCTGTTCAAGGCTTTTTCATTGGGCGTGGCATCGGTGTAAGTGCCGATCATGCATACGCCCATCGTACCGCCGTTGACGCCGCTGAAATGCGCGCCCAGCACGTTGTCGCCGCCCGAACGCCCTTCGTAAATCACGCCGTTCGGATCAACCAAATAGTTATAACCGATGTCAGACCAGCCGTTGGTGAACATGTGAAAGTTCCAGATGCTGCGAACTACGGCGGGCCAGTCGTTGTTGGTAGCGGTATTGCCGGTCGCCGAGTGATGCACGATCAAATGCGTCACTGTCGTATAGCTTAACGGCGGACGCGAGGTAGTTTGTCCGTCAGGGCAGCCCCATTCGGTGCGCGTGACGACGGGCGGTTTGGGATATTTGGGTTGCGTCTGACTCATAACGTTTTGCGTACGTTGTTGAATGGTGTTGAGCGATTCGGACGATGTCGCTCCGGGACTGATGAAATGCAGCCGCAAGTCGCGCGTTTTGCCGATGCGGTATTCGATAAAGCGCGTCACGGCATTGAGCAGAATCAATCCGCTCGTATGTTTTCCTCGTGCGCCGTCGTGATCGTGCGAGAGCGTTTGCCAATCGCTCCACGTGAGGCCGTCAACCGATGTGCGTATTTGCAACGGCTCATCGCTCGCGGCTTGCCACTGAGCGCCGAGTGCGAGAAAGGGTTCGACTCGTTGCAACGGTACGGCGACGATGCGCGAGGCTTGCAGATCGTCTTGCGCTTTAGGTTGCACAATCGCGTGGTTGACTTGCGCTACGACAACGCTTGCCAGCAACACGCTCAAGTGGATTGCGAGAAAGAAAAAGCGTTTGGTGTTCATTCACATTCCTCGGCGACAGTAGTACGAACCGTTCAGGGAGCGAAGCCAAGAGTAATTCGTCTGCTATCGGTGCATATTTTGCTTTCCGACATTTTTCTGTCCAGCCGAGCTGGGGTTAGACGGAAAAATGCCGGAAAGATAAATATGCGCCGATTGACCGCCGGTTACTGACGACGTCGCGTGACGAGTGCAAGATATTTGTCTTTCGGTTCGCCTGTCCAGCCGTTAATGCCGTGTTGCGGCAGCCAGCGTAAGTGAATGTAAGCGGCGACCAGCAAGGGCAAAACCAATACGCCGTAAGCCCAAGCGCGCCCTGCCGCGCTTACCAAACCCAATACGATTACCAGCGTGATGACAACCTTCAGCAAGCGAATCCATTTGGGTTTATGTTCCTCGAAATGGCCGAAACAAATGTTGCCGATGGCGAAGATGCTCATCACGACGGCGACGTCGAACCAGTAAGTGTTCGTTTGCCACAGAGGAAAACCTCTTTGCTCACTTGATTCTGATTTGGACGGCGTTGGAAGGAAAGCCGTCCGCCATAAGGGTGACGGTTACGTCGCCTCTGCCAGCCAGTGCGCGTGGCAACAATAGATTGAGTTGATCGAGGCCGGCGAGCTCGCCTTGCGCTCCCGCATACAGCACTTCGGCAGACAGGCCACCGAGGTGCGCTTGCACTTGAGCCAAATCACTGCGTCTTTTGAAACCCGTGCCATACAAAATCAAAAACACTTGTTCATTGGCCGAACCCAAATCAATTGCCAGCGGTACGAAACGATTTTGTGCTGCGTCGAATTGTGCGATGGCTTCATTCACAAAGCTGCCGTCGGCTTTGACCCGCCGGGCGAAAGCAACGGCAACGCCTTGTCCGTTGCCGTTGGCAGAGAACAAACCCGGCGCAACGCGATCAAGGTTCAGATTCAGCACGCCGCGTCCGATGCCGATGCGGGCGAATCCGAGCGCGGCTTCGTCAGGAATCAGAAAGTTGATTTGATTCGGAGAAACAAAAAACAACCCCGCTCGATGGATGACGCCGCGGCTGTCGGCAATGCTGACACTAGCGCCAGCCAGTTCAACCGGCAGAGGAAGACTATTCGCTACGCCAACCATACTCGCCAGATTTGCGCCGAACCCCGCCGCCATCGAACCGGGCGCGACGGCGCGCTCGCTATAACTCGCCGCCGAGACCGTCGTAAAAGAGGAAAACAACGGATTGGCGGGCAGGCGGATGTCGGCTTCCGTAACCCTTCCCGTTTCGATAGTGAACAAAGACGGCGCATTGAAACGAACGCCGCTCATCGGCGTAAAAGCCACCACATATTGGCCGGGCGCTAAATCCACCGCGCCATAAAATCCGTTGCCGTCGGTTGGTGTTTTTACTTGCAGCCGCCCGCGCACAGGATGCGGCGTACCGTCACCCGCGCGCGTGATCGTGACTTCAACGGAATCGAAGGGAATCAAACTGGTTTCAGCCAACACCTTGCCCATCAAGTGTCCCGTCATTGGATTCGCTTTCCACGACAGCACCGGCGCAGATGCGACTTGCGCAAAGACGGCATTGGGATTCGCCGCCGTGTCTTCATACAGCGTCGCGCCGTCAACGGACTTGCCCGTCGTCAGAGCCGCCGCGAATTCAGCAAACGAACGGCGCGGCGTATCACGATTGGCCGTGGGCAGTGAAAGCGGATTCGCGGTGACGGCTTCGTTGGTGTTGGCGTGGGAGAAAAAGACTACGCCGGAAGAAAGATTGCCACGTGCAGAAGGTGCGACGGCCTTGCGAATCTGGCGCAGCGTGCCTTCAATGGAATTGAGATATACGCCCAGGCCGTGCGCCGTCACCCGGTCGTAGCTGTGGTTCTTGAGGTACTCAGCCCACGTGTCGAGCAGCGGCACGTTCGACGCCGTATGTTCGCGCTTGTAATTCATCGGCACGTTGAGATCGAGAATGCCTTCTTCCATCCACGCGCGCCAATCCTGAAAGACGCGCCAATAGGCTTCGGCATTGGCCCACGCCGCTTCGGTTGTTGGCCCGCCGCCGTAAACAATCGTTGCGGCAGAGATGACGATGCGCGGCTTGATGGCGATGGCATTGAGATAAACGCTGCGCACAAAATTCGTGACTTGATCGCGCCGCCATTGCTGCCAACGCGCGTCATTGGTCGCAGGCGGCGCGGCGTCCGTAATGCCATAACGCCGCTTGAACCGCGCGACGCTGGTCTCGTTATAACCGCTACTCACGCCGCCGTTGAGCGTGCCGCTAAAATCAGGATAACGAATGCGATCAAGATGCAATCCATCCAAATCGTAATTGCGCACCAGATGCAGCAGCACGTCGTGCGTGTAAGCCGCCGCGTCAGGATGCCCCAGATCAATCCAGAAATCGTTGCCGAGCCTATGTCCATTGAACGAAATCGTGCTGTCATCGGGCAACAAGGTGCGCGTCAGCCAGTTGTCGCGGCCTTCATAAAGCTTGCCCGTGTTGGCGTTGAAACCATGCTGGTTGAAGGCGTGACGCGGGTCTTCGGGCAAACGCGGCGGCGTCGCCGTAGGGTTGCCGTTCCAGATTGCGCCGATGATGACGAAGGCGTGAACTTCGATGGCGTTGGTGTGGGCTTCGCGGATGAGATCAGCCAGTGGATCGAACCCGGCTTCGATAGGCGTGCGGTCGGCCAGCGGTTCGAGCGAGTTGCGATACCAACTGTCGCCGCGCCGCCGCACCTGCACGAACAGCGCGTTGCACCGCGCCGCGCGGCATTCGCTGATGACTTTCACTACGTCGTTATGGTTGTTGAGCGCGGTGTTGAAGGTGTCTACCCAAAAGCCGCGATATTGCGCGGTGGGCTGCCCGTAAGCACATAAGCTGAAAAACAAGGTGAGGATGCCGCAATACAGTTTTTTCATGAGCGGGATTCAAAGCTGGTCAGGATCCATGCCCAGCGCGCGCAATTTTTCTGCCAATGCATCGGCGCGCGCGGCTTCTTCATCGGCGCGCGCGGCTTCTTCATCGGCGCGCGCGGCTTGTCCGTCAGCGCGTTCCGCGCCCGTAGGAATGATCTTGCCGTCTTCGTCGCACCAGCGCAGCCAGGTTTCTTCTACGTCTTCATAAGTACCCTGCCACAGCGTCAGTCCGAGATCGAGTTGCGGAAACCACTTGTGCGTGCGTTGCACATAAGTGCCCGCGTACAATTCATAAAGCCGCAAAGTTTGCTTGCCCAGCGCGTGCGTCGGGTCGAATACGACGTAAAAAGAAATGCCACAGCGTGCGTACTTTTTTGGCTTGGTCGTCAACTCGCCGCCTTTACGATTTGAGACGACTTCGATTACGAGTTCCGGCGCTTTACCGAATTCCCAGATGAAATAGGAACGATGTTCTTTGGCGTGCCAGTGCTTCGACGGAGCGACATCCATGCTGATGAATACATCGGGCACGATGGCGGCTTTCGGAGTTTTGTTGTGGCAGAAAACGCCTACGTTGGCAGCGGCGAGAAACTTGCGCGGCTTGCGCTTACCGTTGGTTTTCGCCGGATGCCACGAACTGTAAAGCGGTTCGGTCAATAACCGCTGCTGCTTTTCAGAAAAGAGGTTATCCACGGGCGTATCGTCCTCCGTGATGAGGTGGTCTACTTTGACGGGAATCTTCCCTGGCTTAACGGTGGCTTTGGTTCTTGAGACCGAAGGCCGTGCGTAAGGCGAAGTAGCTTTCGCTTGTGTTGCAGTATTAGCCATAACGTAAATTCTCACTGCTGCAAAAAATGAATGCGGTTAAAGGCGAGCGCAGTGTAGCCGAAGCACTGCGATTGGCTCAACGATTGGCATCGGCTAGACTGCGCGCCGCGCTGGATTGGGCATCTATTCATTCACTTACCAACACGGAGCAACGCGATGCGTTACGTCAACAATCCGCCCAATCCTTTTTTGAGTACGACCGTCGAATGGGAAGGCGAACCGCCCACCGCCGATCTCGAAATTTTTGAAGAGACCGCGACGCGTACCATCATCAACAAAAACGATAGTCCTGACATTCCCTTCGACTATTCGATCAATTGCTATCGCGGCTGTCCGCACGCCTGCACCTATTGCTTTTCGCGGCCCAAGCACGAGTTTCTCGGCTGGGGCGCAGGCACCGATTTCGAGCGCAAGATCGTAGCCAAAGTGAACGCGCCGAAACTCTTGCGCGAAGAGTTCATGCGCAAAAGCTGGAAGGGCGAACACGTCGTTTTTTCGTTCACGTCCGATCCTTACATTCCGCTCGAAGGCCGCTATCAACTCACGCGCCAGTGTCTCGAAGTCTGCCGCGACTTTCGCAATCCCGTCGGCATCATCACCAAATCGGCGCTGATTCGCCGTGACCTCGAACTCATCAAAGAATTGTCGGAAGTCGCCGACGTGATGATTCATTTCACGATTCCCTTTCTCGATCACGACGTGATGCGCGCGCTCGAACCCGGCGCGCCTTTTCCCGAAGCGCGTTTTTCGGCGATGAAAGCCTTTGCCGACGCGGGCATCGAAGTCGGCCTGAGCATTTCGCCCATCGTGCCCGGCTTGAACGAATCTGAAATTCCCGAACTGCTCAAACGCGGCAAAGAGAACGGCGCGCAATCGGCGTTCATCAACTTGTTACGTTTGCCCGGCAGCGTCGAGCCTTACTTTCTCGAACGGCTCGAAGCCGA
>JABFSD010000885.1 GCA_013140935.1 Acidobacteriota bacterium | reverse complement strand
CACGCAATGAATGAGGCGCGCTTGTTGAAAAAGGCTTCCCGGCCTGATGGGCCGACTGCCGCGACGCTCGACCGCGAAAGGCTCATCAACGCGCGGCGCTGGTTGCTGGCGCTGGTTGCTGACATTGAGACGGTGCTTTGCCTAAAGTCCGCGAACGATGAGCAACGTGCCAGCGCAGCGCGCCGCATTGAAAGGCTGATCGAGAAAAAGGAAGCCAATCTGTAATTGACTTAAAGTCAACCTTTCCGCACTATGAATTTTGCGAGACCGTGGAGACCCAATGGATAAACCTATTCCATTCACCCCCGAAGAAGCCAAGCAGTGCATGCTTGAAATTTTGCGCGATGGTGAGGTACGGCCTACGTCGCATTGCCTAAACGAGAGCATGCCAAAGCGAGGCGTGACGATTAGGGACATTTTGACCGCCTTGCGTAGTGGCGAAATAAAGCGCCCGGCAGAGTGGGACAATGAGCATGCGGAGTGGAAATATCGCGTTGAAGGCGAAGATACCGATGGCGACGAATTGACGGCCATTACCGTCATTTTGACGACGGACATGCGGCTCGTCATCGTCCCCGTCTTTTGAGGAATTTAGGCTTTTTATGAAATGCGAAACTTGTTATGCAGAGCTAGTTGTTAAACGGGCGGATTGCTACCACTACGCCGAAAGCGGATTGTCCAATGTTTACCTATCTGGCATTGAAGTCGAAGACTGTCCGAACGGCCACGGTGAATCGCCGCGTATTCCGCGCATTCTGGAATTGCACGAATTGATCGCCGACGCGGTATGCCTGAAGCCTTCCCCGTTGACGGGCGCTGAGGCGCGCTTTTTGCGCAAAGAGTTGGGAATGAAGGCGAAGGATTGGGCGGCATATTTGCACATAGACGCGGCAACACTCTCGCGCTGGGAAAATGGCGAGCAAGCCATCGTGCCGATGTCAGATGTGTTTTTGCGTACCTCGTTTTTGTTGTTGCGCGCCTCTCAGAACGGCGTCGCCTTGCGTGATGACTTGCGGGAAAAAATGACCGCCATTGCTCAACAGCAGGAAGAACAAGCCATGATCGTGAACAGTTCGAAGAAGAAACGCGCCGTGTCTTTCCGTCCGCTGAGTGAAATGGCCTACGCTTGAAGCTCGTAAAACCAGAACAAAAAGAAGGGCTGGTCAATTGAACATGACCGGCCTTTTGCGTGTTTGGCGATATGTCGAGACTATTTTTCAATTACGCAATTTGGCAAAGCTCTTTGGAGAAATAGAAAGCCTTTGGGTGAAATTTGTGTGTTTCGCAGAGAAAGGCTCCGAAGGTTTTGCAACTCTGCAATTGCAGGTAGCGCCCAATCTGTGATGCTCGTATTTGACAACGCCAAATCATTTAACTGAGTCATGTTCCCTATGATTTGAAGTCCGTAATCATTGGTTTTGGTATCATTCAAATAAAGCGATGAGAGCGCAGGAAGCTCAAGTAAAGCAAGCAGGCTTTTGGGAGTTATTCGTGTGCATCGAAGCTCTAACCGCCGAAGGCTTTTCATTTTTGAAATATGCGCCATACCTTCATCTTCCAAATCCGTGTAATCAAGGCACAGTGTCTGAAGGGTTTTCATCGGCAGTAAGCAAGCCAGGCCGCTTCCGTTGATGTAGTTACAAGCCAAGTCGAGCCATTTGATTTTAGTTAAATCTTCCAACCAATATAAATTATCGTCATTCATCCATGCTTCACACAATTCCAAGTATTCAAGACTCTGAGGGAATTCAGTGGTATTTGGCAATAATTCAAGCTCTAAACCAAAAGCTGCGCACGTAATCCCTAGCCCCTGAAGGTTGGTAAGGCGCATTAGATCAGGCGTGTCACGAGAGAATGAATCCTGTAACCCACCTAAATAAAGCCATTTGAGATGAGAATAGTCTTCAAATTTTTTCTTTGGCAACGACCCCAAAGAATAATTATGACAAACACCATCAACAGTTTTCAGTATGCAGGGGGAAAGGTCATCAAGGGCAAATGGATTTTGAGACGAAAGGTTCAACATGCTTAATGAACTCAATGGAATACTTATCTCACCTTTGGCTAAGTAACGTTCAGTCGTAATTCCCTGCATTGCATCTTGCGCGCTTGCCGTACTAGGAAAAACTTCAATAACTCCAATTGGGTCTTCTGGAAATTGAATAATTTTCCTTTCTTTCTTGCCTAGATCAGCAAGTCCACGACGCACTAACCCCATAGGTGTATTTGCAAAACTTCGCGCATCAGTTAGGACTAAATCAGTAGCTTGTTCCTTTGCCGTTTCGATCATCTTGCTAACCTCTTATTTGAGAGCTTGCTTCAAGAGCCTCACCACTAAGTCATAGCCTTTGGCCTTCGCGTTATAAATTTCTTCTTCTAAGTCCGCTGCCATTTCAGCGAGCAAGTCGCGGTCGTCAATCTCGGCGTTTTCAACTTTGCATTTGAGTTCTAAAAGCTCGGATGCCTCAAGCCTTTCGATCTCCGCATCAATGGCAAGCATTCGCTCTTCGATTTGGGCAATTTGGCGAATGACTCTGACCAATTCAGCGCCAACGCTTTCGTCTTTAATCGCGGCGGGGCTGTGTTGCCATTTTCGCCGAATGTCTTGCAGCCGCGCGGCGTCACCCATCTCATAAGCGCGGTTTATTTCAATCATCAGTTGATGACGGCGTGCGCGTTCGTCAGCATCGGTGGCTAAATCAGGGTGCATCATCCGCGCAAGTTCTCGGTAAAGTGATTTCAAGTCGTCTGATGGCTTGAACTTCACGCGCGTTTCGGCAGTGACGGCTTCAGCGGCGGCTCCGGCTGATTCTTGTGCTTGCTCGCGGGATTGTTCGGCTTGCTCGCGGGCTGCTTCATTTTCAGGATTCAGGCGGGCGCGTGCTTCGGCGACCTGAGCATTCACTTCATCAAGTTCAGCGTAACGCGAGCCGACGATGCGCAAATAGCGCTGCTCAAATTCGTGTAGCTCTGCCTGATAAGTGGCAAGCTCTAGCTCGCGTTCAGCCAACGCTTCTTCAGCGTCTTTCAGTTCAGCGCGTTTCTTTTCCAGTTCGCGCTCTTCGGGCATTTGTCGTTTGACGATTTCTGTACTCATAGCATCAACCAAGCTGTATTAGCTGTTCATCCTCAGTTCGATCCAACGTACCCTGCCTGAAAGAATGGCATCGCGGATTTGTCGTTGTCGGCTGGATAGAGTAGCGGACGCACCAGTTTTGACTTCGACAAAGTAAATGTGGCGCAAGTCACCGTCATCCAATCCATCGAAGACCAGCAAGTCTATCGGGCTGCCGATGAAGCGCGCTTCTTTGGGGTTGAATTTGAAGTCTGGCATAAACGGCGTGAGATGTTCCGTTATTTTGCCGACGATCACAGCGCGGCTCCGGCCAATGGCGTCGGTGCGAATGCCTGCCTCAGTATGCACTTTCCATTGCTCAAGATTTACGCGCGCTTCTCGTTGGGCGACTTCCCGCTGCTCGTTGCGTATAGCCTCAAGTTCTTTCGTGCGCCAGTTGTCGTATTGCTGCTTGGCGCGTATTTCGATTTGGGTTTGTAGCCGACCAATCTTGGCTCGCTGACTGAAATATAAAACGATCATCACGATGAGGGTGACGATTACGGCAACGATGAAAAACAGCGTGGTGCTGTCTTGCTGCAAAAGTTGGTCAAACATAAGCAATGGCGGATACGAAACGCCGATGATAAGCGAACTTCGAGGTGTCGCTGATTTGAGAATGAATATAATCGGGGCTTGAATGAGGTGAAGGCAGCCGGACAATGACAATCCAGTCGGCTGATCGCGGGTAAGATTACTGCGCACTCTCCTAAAAAATCCAGCGATGTCTCTCGCTGTCAGAAAATGGCGAGACTTTTAAGAAAAAATGATCGTAGTTTGTAATCGCACCGACTGAATGATAGCCAGCGAGAATAGCGCGTCAGGTAAAAAGGTGTAGCCAAACGTAACGAAAAGTCACCTTGCCGACATCAAAAACGAGTAACAAACACAGCCCTTTTGTGCTATAAGCGTTTCGCGCTCTGAACAGTTTCGAGCGCACGATTTTAATAGGCTGTTCTAACCGCCGCCGATTTGATGGAAGCCGCCTCACCCGCCGCTTTCGAGAGTCGGCGGCGGTTTCTTTTTCCCCTCACTGGTCTGGCGGCTGGTGACAACAATTGATTTTCTCTCCGCGC
This sequence comes from Acidobacteriota bacterium, assembly GCA_013140935.1. Lineage (GTDB taxonomy): Bacteria > Acidobacteriota > Blastocatellia > RBC074 > RBC074 > JACPYM01. The sequence continues at coordinate 2,908 of JABFSD010000885.1, read as the reverse complement.
CCGCCGTGTTGAGAGATTGAAGGGCAAGCCCCAACGCGACTACCGCCAGTGCGTTGAGTGCTTGCCTTTCGCTTTTTTGACGATGGATTTATTTCACACGATCAATCTGGTGTGCGCCTTGTTCTCGTGGCTGGCGCTGGCTGCGCAACAGAGGCCGAAACGATAAACGCCAACACAAATGGCAGAAGGAATCTTATGGGAAACAAGAACGATCCGCGAACCGGCGTTTCGAAAGACCGCTCGTTTGAAACCAACCGCGAATTTAAGTGGGATGCGCCGCCAAGCTGGAAAGGCTTGGACGATTACGCGAATTTCGACCTCGGCGACCAGTTGCTTGAACCGCAACTTGACCATCAGTTTGCCGACACATCGCGCTCACTCAAGGAATCGTATGGTTCGCCGTATGGCTCAGAAATGGGCGCGGAAGAACGCACGCAAGGCTATCGTGACTCGCTCGAACGCTTGAACGAATCGCGCGGCGTGGCGCTCGAACAAGCAGGTTTCAATCGCAAGCGGCTGGAATTGCAACGCAAGGGCGACATTGCCGGAATGACGCGGCCTCAGTTGATTACGCCGAAGGAATACGGCTATGGAGAAAAGAAAGACAGTGGCAGCGGCGGTTTTTGGGGAAACTTAGTGGGTGGCGTCGCAGGCGGGTTGCTCGGGTCTCTAAAGAAAGCAGGCCCCGCAGCAGGCATTGGCTTGATATGAACTGCAAAGCCAAAGGCTCACGCAATGAACGGCGCACGATGAAGCTGCTCGAGGCGGCGGGTTATCGCTGTATGAAGGCGGGCGCATCGCTCGGCGTGTTTGATGTGATCGGCATCGGCGCGGCGGATGTGGTGTGCGTGCAAGTGAAGTCGAACGCCTGGCCGCGCTCCGTTGAAATGGATGCGCTGGAAGCCTTCGCCGTTCCGCCGAACGTGCGCAAGGTGGTTCACAGATGGAAAGATCGAGCGCGGCAACCGGACGTGCGGATTGTCGGCACTGGAATTAATTAGACTGGACGTTGCCCAATGAATTTTGACCTTAAAAAACTTGGATTGCCTCACCGTTGCCAGCCGAACGCGACACGCGAAGAAGTCTTTGCCGGATATTCTGAACGCTCCGCCAAGCTGTTGAGCGTGGTTTCAGAAGCACGAACGCGGGTGCGTAACGAATACGCGCGTCGTCGTCGTTGCACGCATACCAAAGCCGATGAGCAGCCGTGCGGATCGTGGGCGGTCTGGGAAGCCGATGAGCAAAAATGCCTGGCTCATCTTTCACCCCAAGCAAGATCGGCGCATGAGACTCGACGCGCGAACCAATCGAAAAAAACTGTTCGCCCTGTTTGCGATTGTGAGGCGTACCCGTTCCCGCATCGTCCGGCCAATGGTTTCTGCGTTGCGCCTGAAAAGCCGAAGGTCATTCATCCCTTACCTGCTGGTCAGCGCAAGGCCGGTCGGCAACGTCGGCGCGATGCGGAACGGGCGCAAAAACGTTGGCGATTTTGAACGAACGGCATTTCGCTGAACGTCGGCACGGCTTCTCCATCCCACTCCATTTTGAGAGGTGAGTTATGAGCAACAGAAAACACAACACGGCGTTTGTGGCGGGCGGTAGTGATGTCGCCTCTGTTTCCGCGACGCTTGATGATCTCGCCAAGCTGCGGCGGGCAAAGGAAACAACTTCCGGCTTGGGCGTGCGCCGTCCAGTAAGTGCGGCGCTCGCAACGTCTGATGAAATCCTCTCGCTGTTGTCGAGCCATCTGCGCGGCGATTTGGCCGACGTGTACCAGTTCATAGACGAGCAAGGCCGGATGGATTGGGCTGGGGCGAAGCGGGCAGGCGTCTCGCATCTGGTGAAACGTTACCGCCGGAAAAACCTGAAAGGCGGCGGCTACGACCTCACAGTTGAAATTCACGATTCATTCAAAGCAGCGAAGTTACTCGCGCGCATCTTCGGGCTTTTGAACGGTAACTCCGTCGTACCGTCACAAGACGCGCCGGTACGGTTTGATGCGCAAACGTTGGCCGACAGGTTGCGCAGAGCGACTCATCAAAGCGGGGAAAGCGCGAACGTGTAGCACAATTTGAGCGACGAAAAGAGGCACGTTATGGGCTGGGAATTACGCAACGGACGCAGATATTACTACTCAAAAAAGCGCGTGAACGGGCGCGTCGTGAGCAGTTATTGCGGCATTGGTCTGCTGGTGGAGCTTGTTGCAACGATGGGCGAACTCTCTGACGTTGAACGCCGCGAACTTAAGGCGCTACGCCAGCGCGAGGAAGCCATAGACGCGCGCCTGGATGGGCTGGGCGCGCAGTTACAGGCGGCGATCAAGGCCGGATTGCAAGCCGCAGGTTTTCATCAACACAAAGGCACTTGGAGGAAGAAACGCATGGCAAAGGCACTCGCCAAAAAAGACAATCAAGCGTTGGCTCCGTTCGATGGCATAACGAGTTACATTGACGCTTACCTGAACATCAGCAATTGGGAAGAAGCCAATCCGGGGCGTTCCGTGCCGTCCCATTTGCGCGAACGCTTTGATGCAGCACAGCAAGCCAACCCTGACGCCTGGCGCGCGCTGGGCGATCTGGTCAAACTCGAATTTGACCGGCTGATTGAACGCGCCTCGTCCAGTTATCCTGACCGAGAATCCATCAGAAAGGCGTGCGAACATTTGGAAGCCGAACAAGGGTATGCGACGGCTTCCCCGCTCGAACGTCTTACCATCAAAGAAATCGTGTTGGCCTGGCTACGGCTTCACGAAGTCCAGAAACAGCACACGCTCGCCCATCGGGAGATTGCTTAAAAAGTCAGTCGTGTTCAGAATTTGCGCCTGAACGTACTCAGATAGTGGAGCGCAAACCAAGGAGCGGAGATGCTCAAAACGAATTACGAACTCGAACTTTCGGCGACGGATCGG
>JABFSD010000639.1 GCA_013140935.1 Acidobacteriota bacterium | reverse complement strand
CGCCTGGTCTAGGCGGATACAACCTTTGTTATTTGCGTCCGCAAGCGAACTTGGCGGCGGTGACGACGGATGAATACAACGCGCCGATTGTCGCGGCGTGGCAAGCGGGCAGCGGTCGCGTGCTGTGTTTCACGGGCGAAGCCGACGGCGAATTCACCGGCTCGTTCGCGTCGTGGCCTGCTGCCGGAGACTGGCTCACCAGCCTCGCGCGTTGGACGGCGGGCGATGCCAACGCATTGCCCAATAACCTGATGCTCACACAGGAAGTCAAAAACGGCGCGAGCGTCATTCGCCTGCATCTCGATCCTGAAACGATTGGTACTGACAAAGCGCCGCCGCTTACGCAACAGCCTTCGGTCACGACCTTGCGCGGCGTTGCGAATCAACCACCCAAGCAGGAGCAAACCACGTTGCAATGGACGGCGGCGGATACGCTGGAAGCAACGATTCCGCTGCAAGGCGCAGAGACCGCGCTTTCCGCCGTCGAAGTGCCCGGCTTCGGTCGCGTCGCGCTCGCGCCCGTCACGCTGCCTTATTCGCCAGAGTTCAAACCAGTCGCGGCGGATTTCGGCGCAACGACCTTGACGAAACTGGCCCAAGCCACCAACGGACGCGAACGTTTGCAACTCGCCGACGTATGGCGCGATCTGCCGCGTCGTCCGCGCTTGATCGAACTTGCGCCTTACTTGTTGTCACTGGCCGTCTTGTTGCTGTTGCTCGAAGTGCTGGAACGACAAGCGGGTTTAGTGCGCGCGTCCTTCAGCGGATTGCGCTGGCGGTCTGCTTTCTCGCGCGTCGCATCAAAGGCAAAAGTTGAAAATGCTGTTCCGGTTGCTCGCACCGAAGTCAGCGCGCCGCAAGTTATAAAAACAAAGAAACCTGAAGCGGTGGCGGTGGCGGCTGAGACCAAATCCGCAGGTGAAACCTCACCGACAGAAATACCCACGGAGATATTGGATGCGTTGAAACGTGCGCGGCAACAGGCACAGGAAAAGACCAAACGATGAAGTTCAAGTGTACGATTGACACTTGTTCTGAAAACCGTACCATTGCCGCCGTCTCATTCGTCACGAATGAAAACTCACGAAATGCCTGACGAGACCAAAGAGTCCGTTGCCCTTATGAATACACAAGCTGCTGTTGCGGTCACTGAGACCGAAATTCCCGACAAACTCTATTTCAAGATCGGCGAAGTCTGCGATCTGGTCGGCGTACAAGCCCACGTCTTGCGCTATTGGGAATCGGAATTCCCTTCTTTCCAACCGCAAAAAAACCGCGCCGGCCAACGCACCTACCGCCGCAAAGACGTAGAGATGGCCTTGCGCATCAAAGCCCTGCTTTACGGCGAAGGCTTCACGATCGCCGGAGCTAAACGCAAACTTTCCACCGAAGGCCGCGCCAACGCCCCGCGCCTCAAGATCGTCCCGCCGAACGCGACAATAGAAACCTTGATGCAAGACGATGACGGCGGACGCATGATCGCCGAACCGGCAACGCTTTCGCCCGTCGTAGAAACTCTTGCGCCAACGCCTCGCGCTGCCTCACGCGCGCCTTCCAGCGACGGTCTGCAACGCTTGAAATTCCAACTGGAGGACATATTGACAACGCTTAACAGCGATGTGTTACAGTGACCGCGTTCTTGCAACAGGACGACTTTGACATAACGGGACGTGGCGCAGCCTGGTAGCGCGCCTGCTTGGGGTGCAGGAGGCCGTGAGTTCGAATCTCGCCGTCCCGATACAATAAAAGCCGGATTTGCAGTAATTTAGCAAATCCGGCTTTTTGCTTTCCGAGTCGTGTCACAAGAAATGTCACAAATCAGACTGAAAATCTTTTTTGGTATACAGCCAGACTTCTTCGCCATATTTTCCGCGCGCCTTATCACTTGCCATCTACCACACCGCTTTCAATCAAACATTTTTTGAGCAGGGAGCGGTATACAAATTCTCAATTCGGTCAACGATCTCAAACAAAAACTCACACAAGAATCTCAGGATAGAGACCGCAAGCGTGCGGTCTCTGAGCAGGGATTGACCGATGAAGGCAGCTTCCCGCAATTCGCAAAATTCGTACTGTTCGGCGCGCTGGCTGCGTTGAATGTGCGCCTGTTCGTCGTCACCATCGGCGGCATTTGGGGTGCAGTGGTCGCGGGCGCAGCCGTAATGAGCGCGTGCTTTGCCGTCTACTACTGGAATCGTGTAGACAAGTCGAAAGGCTCACATCTGCGCGTAATGCAAGTTGGCGCAGCCGGGTTCACCGCTCTTGCGGTTTTGCATGCGACGGCCAGCGTGTGAGAGCTGACCGCTGGACTTGATGGCGCAACAAAGCAGTGGGCGTTTTGGTACTCACACAAGATTGCGTTCCCTCTGATGGCCTTGTGTACATAGAATCGAAACTTCGGTTCCTGACGAGTCTTCTTGGCTCAGTTTCTGTCGCAGTTGAGCAAGTTTCCCCGAGACGTGTGGCTTGGTGTCCAACACGCTCGGTTCTTCCGTAGTGGGAAAATAATCCAAGCGGTTTCCTCTCTTCTGACAGAATACACGGTTGCCGGTCAGGTGCCTTCGCTCCACGTTCATTACACGCTTCCCCGCTACTACGAACCTGTCCGACTCCCTGCCGCCGCACCCGCACGGTTATTGATTCCCGTGCGCGTTTGCTGGCCTGTCGCGGGAACTCACCCCCCAGCACGACGTAGGGTCTCCCGGGTTCCGTAACCGATCTTTTCACACGCGCTGTCCCCAACCACCCCGGCAGGCTCGACGGGTGCCGCAAGCTCATTGCTTCCCCGCCGATACTAGGCTTCATCGTCTCTGGCAGACTGGCCGCCTGCATTAGCGTAACGAGGCCGAATCGGGTTCGCTTGCGCTACGGCTCGCGTGATCGCCGCGCGAGGCTTCGTGGGCCACATTACTGCGACGACGCACGCTCGCTTGGCTACCTGTCAACTGAGCAATTACAGGGTTGGGACTTTTCACTCAACCAGATCAGTCCGGCTTCGCCCGGCGCACCAGAGGCGCAGAGGTCTCGCAGAGTCCCCTCACTTCTCTGCGCAACCTCTGCGAGACCTCTGCGCCTCTGCGGTGAAGTGGCATCGTAATTTACGAGCGGTTCCTTAGCTTTCGGCCACGGCATCGCCCGCGTCGCCCGCCCGCCAGGACAACGCCGCGCGCTCTGGCAGCACCGCTCCGGCATCGTCCGTCAAAGCCTCAGCCCGTTGCGGCAGCGCCGCCGCCAAGTCACGGCGCGTAGGCGCACTGGCCCGCCCGCGCCGCCATTGTTCTCTGAGCGCCTCCCAGTCTTCGGCGACGCCTGACGGCAAAGGATTTTGTTTTTCCATCGCACCTCCCTCCTCGTGATGAAAGCAAGCCTTTCGCTTGCTCGCACGGTAATGCGCGAAACAACGGGCATTTCGCTCGTCCCCTCGAAAAAAATTTCTTCGTCGGTATCAATTAGATGGAGAACCGTTGCCGGGTAGATAGAGAATCGTTGCCGGGCGCTAACGAAAATCCGGCGGGTTCAAAAAGAATAGCGCCGTGCAGGTGCCGGTCAGCAGCAAGGTAAGGGCGGCACCGATGATGAGTCCTTTGGCGATGCCGGGACGGCCTTTCTTGCGAAAGTGGAGTACGAAAGGAATGACGTAAATAAGTTGCACCAGCCCAATGGCGAGCAGCGAGGTTCCTACGGTCAGCACCGCGATCGGAATTTGAATCAGGTGCAGCAGCAACAATAACCCGATGCCCAATAGCCAGTCGGTGTTCTTAGTCTGATTAGGCGGCGGTGTGCTGTCAGGTTCGTTTTGCATGTCGTGCCTCGGCGTTGTGGGGCGCAGCCTACTTGAGGAAAAAACGAAAGACCAGTACGACCAGCGAAAAATAGCTCACCCTGCCGCTGCGAATGATCAAAAAAAAGCGTATGCGCCCGACCGAACGCATACGCTTTTAGCGTGTTTTAGTTTATGTCAGCTTGGCGACTGACTATTGGTTACAGCTTGGCACGCCGACCGGCACAATGACCGTAGAAGCTTCAGTCAGCGCCAGCTTGTGCAGGTTATGCCCTTGGTTGAAGGCCCCTGAACTGCTGGTCGCGTTGTTGTTGCGATTGAGCGCGACACCGAACAGGCCAACGTCCTGTGAAGACCAGAACTTCATCCAGCCCGTGCGCCCGGCGGGCACCAGCGTATCGAAGCGGGTGAGCAAGCGCGGGAAGGTGTTGCTGATGACGCTGCGATATTGGCAATTCGGCGCCGGTTGCGTGAAGCTGAACGACTGTTCTGCGTCATCGTAAAGGTTGCCGAAAAGCGACACGATGCTGCCGCCGGAAGTAATGAAGTTGCCGGCAATCGCGTCCACCACCAACAGCGTATCGTTACCGTCAGCGCGACTGCCCACGCTGTCGAGCGCCAGAATGCGCGGCAAGCGGTTGTAATGCATGCCGTTGAACCTGAGCGTCACCGAAGTCGCCGTCGTGTCTACGCCACCGGGGAACATCATGTTGGCGGCAATCGCCTCAGCCCCCAGATTGGCCTGATGGCCCGTGCCGAATTTGACGAAGGCGTCACCGATCAGACAGTTGAAAGCCATCGGCAAACCGGTGTTGCAATCTACTGACACGACCATCATGTAACCCGTCTGTCCCGGATCGAGATCAGACGCGAGCAGGCTGGCCGTTTGATTGGGCGTGAGACACAGGAACGCATCCAGCACGCCACAACTCGCCCCGTCCACCATATAAAGGTGCAGGCAGGCTTTTTCTGTCGAAGAAGTGTTGGTGATGTTAAAGCGCGTGTTCTCACGATTCGGCGCCGTCGGGTCAGAAGAGTAAATCGGGAAGAACAGGATCGAGCCTGCTTTCTGATCGCTCACTTCCGCCGCCGCCGGATAGCCATCCACCGTGCCCGGTCCCGGTTCATTCGAAGGCGGGCCGACGATTGTGTTAAACGTCGCCGTGTTGTTCGCCAGGTTGGGATCGGCCAGACAGTTGTCGGTCGAAACCACCGCCCGGTTCGTCACGGTTTGGTTCGGATGCTTGTTCGGCACCCGCGCCCGAATCGTGATCGTGGCCCCCAGGGCCCGCGGAGTTCCGCACTGATCGGCGGCCCCGATGGCTCCCAGTTCAACGATTACGGTCGTCGTGCCGTCCACGACCGTCGTGCTGACGGCATTGCCAATCGCGCCGGAACCGAGAGGTTTAGCCGCCACGGTGGCACTCACGAACGTCCAGCCTTTCGGCAACGTATCGCGCACAATCGTGTTATTGGCGTTCGACGGCCCGGCGTTCGTTACCATCAACGTATAAGTAGCGATGGACTCAGCCAGCATGCTGCTGGGGATAATGCTCGCCGGCCCCGTCTTCATAATCGCCAGATCGGATTGCGCCTGCACCGTCGTCGTCGCCGTCGCATTCACCGGATTCAACGCCGCCGCCGTCGCCGGGGTCAGCGAACTGATGACCGCCGTGTTGGTCAGGTTTTGCGTACACATCTGCAAGCCCGCCGCCAGGAAGTTTTGCTGGAAGTCGGGGCATACGCGCACGACGATGGTCAACGTGCGTACGACGCCTACATCCGTCAAACCGCCTGCCGTACCGCCTAACGCATTCCAGATCGCCGTGACAACACCGTTGGCGTTGACCGCCGGTGTCGTCAGCGTCGCGCCCGGAGAGGCGGCAGCGGAAACGAAGACCGTACCCGCCGGTAACGCATCGGTGATCCTGAAATCCAGCGCCGCCGAAGGGCCGTTGTTGGTGGCGGTGATCGTATACGTAAGATTCGTACCCGCGATGACCGGGTCAGGCGTGTCTACTTTGCCGCCCGCCAGATCGGCGCGGAAGATGATGGGAACCGTGCGGCAAATGTTGGTGTTATTCGCCGGAATCGGGTCGGTAGACATAGAGGTCGCCGTGACGCAATTGTCATAGCTCGTCGGCAACGGTTGGGGCGTCAACGAACTTTGGCGCATGCGTATGCGGAACAACACCGTGCCCGCCGGATTGACCGTGCCGTCGGGTTTCTTGTTCGGCGGCAGTTCAGCGGCGGTGCAGGTGATGGTCGAAGGCGTAGCGCGCGGATCGGTAATCGCATCCGCCGCCGCGACGCAACTGAAATTCGACGCGCCGTTTCCGTCAGGCACCGTCTCGATGACGATGTCGGGCACGAGCGTACCGAGTTGGTTGCGTTGTTTCAGCGCCTGGAAGGCCGGAATCGTATCTACCAGATTGACCATTTGCGCGGCTGATGGGCCGTTGTTGGTGATCGTTACCTGATATTCAAAATCCGTACCCGCGATGACCGGGCCGTTCAACACGCCCGCCGCGTTGATGTGCGTCTTGGTCAGCGCGAGGTCTGACGTAGCCGCCACCGGCGTGGTCAGCGTCGTCGTACCCGACACCGGACGATTGAAGTTGTTGATCGTGGCATCCACCGTAGCGGTGTTCACGAGGTTGGCTTTGGTGGCCGCGTCAATAAAGACCGTGATGTCAACCGCCGCCGTGTTGTTCGGCGCGTTGGCCGACAGCGACGGAGCCGTGCAAGCCACCGAGCCGCCATTGCTTTGCGGGTTATTGGTGATGTTGATGCCCACCGGAGGCGCGCAGGTGAGCGTTACGCCCGAAGGCAACGCCACCGGACTCGCCGAAAGGAAGCGCACGCCCAACACACGACCCGGCGGCGTTTCGAGACCCGAAGGCAGCACGTCGGTGATGCGAATGTTCGATACATCCGACGGGCCGTTGTTCGTGATCGTGATGCGATAGGTCAGCGCCGTACCCGGCAAGACCGCCGTGCCCGTAACGCCTGCGCCGTTGGGCGGCGTCGCTGGGCCAATCGGGCCGGTCTGGTTGGGATTGCTCGCCGACGTCACGCCCGACTGGACGATCTTGCTGATCGTCAGATTTGACGAAGCGATGACCAGCGTTTGCGTCGCCAGCGAAGTGTTGTTGGCCGTGTCAGGATCAGCCGTACCCGGGCAGGCGCTCGGCGGGAAAGCCGGGCCGGTCGTATTCGGGCAGAGTCCTGACGTGATGTTCGCCGGATTGGCGACAATCGTACCGCCCAAAACCGACTCGTTGACTTTCACGAAGAAGGTCAACGTACCGGCGTAACCG
>JABFSD010000183.1 GCA_013140935.1 Acidobacteriota bacterium | reverse complement strand
GAGTTTGATATGGTGCCAAAAAATGTCAGCCCCCGACAGGGAGGAGTCTATTCACAAGCAGAGCAAACTTCAGGTAGCCTGACGCACTGGCTGATTGCCGTGGTGATAGGCAGCTTGATGTTAGCTAATTTCCTTTTTCTTGCGCCGGCGAATGCCTACGCGCAATTCGGATACGGGAAACGTTTCTATCCCGAATCCGTTGATCTGGAAGGCGAGGCGATTTCCGCCACGCAAGTTACCTTGACTTGGCGGTTGCTGAATCAGAACCGTGAGTATTACACGGTGCGGATTTATCGAGCGAGCCAGCAAGCGCCGGATGCGCTGGAGTTGCTTACCACCGTGTCGGGAACGACGGTGTCGTTCACTGATTCGGGTCTGAAGCCGAACCAGACTTATAGCTACCAAATCCGGTTTCGGGGAACTTACCCGACCATGCTGTCGCGCCCCTCGAACGTAGCGCGGGTGCTGACGCTCGATCCGAACACGGATAGCGGTGCGCCATTGACGGTCAACGTACCGCGCTATACCACTGCCGACCCCAATATTCGCAGCGCCATTACCACTTTGAGCGCCAAAGCGACGGCTTCCAATAAAATTTTATTGCAATGGGGTTCGCCGCGGATGCGGAATATCTCTTCGCTGCGCATTTTCCGTGCCGATCCTGACAACCCGGGTGAATTTATTTATTTGTGGTCTATCGGTGCGAATCAACATTCCTGGGTAGATGAAACCGTGTATCCGAAGAGTACCTACTCTTACATTCTGCGTTATCGCGTAAGCAGCAACGGTACGTTGTTGTCGCCCCCGACCAACGTGGCGACGGCAACGACGCCCGATGGTGACGGCCCGACGAAAGAGCCGCTCTATACGCGGAAAAACACCTTGCCCAAGAGCAACGAAACGCAATTGAGCAACGTGCAAGGGCAGCCGGCTTCGATCAACGTGACTGGTTACAACCGCACCTCGAACGATTCCGCCGTCCCGCTGGATAACCGCGAAGAAACGTTGATGTACGTCATCAATCAATATCGCGCTTCGCTGGGCTTAGGCCCGGTGCGCCCTTCGGTGAATCTGTGTCGTGCGGCGGATTATTTCGCCAAAGACATGGCGTCGAACGGACTTGGCATCAGCCAAACGCACAACAGCATGGGGCAAGGGGCGGCGATTCGCGCGCGCGACGTGGGCTATAACATCCCCACGCAGTTCGGCACGCTCACCTTTGTCACGCGCGAAGAAGAACCGGCGGACTTTCTGGAACGCCTTAAGACCCAGATGCGTGACGGCGACGTGATGGCAAATCCGATCTGGAAGACGATCGGCATCGCGCGCAGCTATGACGGTATGGGCAACTGGCTCTGGGCCGTGGAATTCGCAGCCTTCTGGGATTTCACGATTCCGTTGCCGGGTGAAGACGAAGACGGTCGTGTTGACGGCAATGAATTGGTGCGCACTCGTCCGCCGCGTGCGGCGCTCGAAAAAGGCAGCTTTTTCAGCGGCTATGGCGACGACGGCAAACCCTATTCGACGCTCCATTGCGATTACAGCACCAAGGCGTGCTGGAAAGACCCGGTCGAGACTTACAACCGCGCGTTGGAAGAGTTGTCCGACCCCGATGAACTGATCGGCCAATGGCACGTGCAAAGCACGATGTCGTCAAGCGGCATCACGCACTTCAACGACCTGAACGGTTATGACATGAGCAGCTACACGATCAACTTGCAGCTCAATCGTGATCGTACGTGGGTGATGCAAGGTTACAAAGCCTATCAAAAACCCACGCCGGTCGAAGCCGGTACGTGGAAGTCGGTACACGACATTTCGTCGAACGAAGAACTCGTCACCTTCTATCGCGACAGCGGCAAAGTGGCGGCTACCTTGCGCGTACACGTTGCTAAAGATCGCCTGACGTTCTTTGTCATCGAAGGGAAAGACTTCTTCCAGTCACAGAAATTCGATGGCGACAAGACGGATGATGCGCAAGTGATTTTCACGCGCAACTTCGGCTTCCTGTTAGGCCCGCACGAAGCCTTTCCGGCCAATCTGCGCTGCGCTTCGTGCCCGCGCTAAACGCTTGACTTGGTGTGTGTGACGATCACTGGTCGTCACACATACCACCTAAGATTCGCCCCGGCGTTCCCGTGATGGAACGTCAGGTGAGGAATTAGCGGTTCCCCCCGCTAATGGCAGACAGGTGATTGGATACAGGGGCAAAAGCTCGGTGCAAGGGGCAGTGAGCACCAATCACAGGTCTGTATTGACAGGCTATCGCGTGTGACACTTTTCCGTTGTTGTCTTGGGGGCAAGCGCAACAACGGTCGCCACACGCGATAGTCTGTTTCGTTTTTTCAGCCAGCCAGTTATAACCCGCGCCATGCTGCAAACAATTTGTATGGTTACGTTGATGGTGCCAAACGTCTCTGCCGTCGCCACCGCCTATGAACAATGGCTCGATTACCGCATCGTTAACCGCGACGTAGTTTCAGTGGAACTCGCGCGCTTGTGGCAAGCGCCTCACGTCGCAGGCCGCGCGCAATGTTGGTTGCAGCCCGCGAGCGGTGAGCCGGTGTATGTGCGCTTCGTGGAAGCCCCGCTGGTTGCAGGTTACGCGCCCTTGCGCACTTTGGGCTGGAACGCCGTCGAGCTGTTAGTCGAAGACCCCGATGCTCTGGCCGCGCGGTTAGCTGATTCGCCTTTCAAGCTGATCGGCGCGCCGCGTAATCTCAGCTTCAGCGAACACGTCCGCGCGATGCAGGTCATCGGCCCTGCCCACGAGTTGCTTTATTTCACGCGCATCACGCCCGGCAAAACGAATTTCAAGCTCGGCCACGCGCAATCGTTCGTAGACCGCCCTTTCATCATCATCAACGGCGGCGCAGACCTCGAAGCGTTGCGTGCTTTTTACATCGAACATTTCAAGCTGAACGTTTCGCCGACCAGTGCCGGACGCATTGCCGTGCTGTCGCGCGCTTACGGGCTGGACGACGATACGCCGCAAAAACTCGCGCTGGCTTCGTTGCCTGAAAACTTTGCGATTGAGTTGGATCAGTATCCGGCTGAAGTCATCGAACGCCCACAACTCACAGGCGAATTGCCGCCGGGCATTGCGATGGTGAGTTTTACGTTGGGTTCGTTAAATGAAGTCGCGCTGCCCTGGCGGCAAGCGCCGCAAGCAATCAGCGAATGGCCTTACGACGGACACCGCGCCGCCGTTACCGTCGGCGCGGCAGGCGAATGGATTGAGTTGATTGAAGAGAAAGCGGCTTAAACAGGCTTGTCATCGTCAGGCGTTTTCTCTGAAGGCGGTTCAATTATCTCTGGCTTTGGGTTTCCGGAAACCGGCGGCAAAGTACGCTCTGCTTTCAGCCGCTCAATTTCCATACGCAAGGCCAACGTCTCGCGTTCGTGCTGTTCACGCTGATGCGCCAGCTTGAATTCATAGGCCAAGCGTTCAATGGCTGACCGCCAAGCCTGGGCTTCCTCATCTTGCCGCTTGGAAAGCTTGCCCACATCTGCCTGCAATTCATGAATATCGGCGCGGTTCTTTTGCGTATCTTCAGTGAGTCTGAAGACGCGCCAAACTAAATCGCTAAATTGCTTCCACATTGATGCCGCCTTTCCATTCTCTCTAATACCGCTCGCGTATCCGCTCTGAGGCGTTCTATTTCCACTTGGTCTTTTGCCATCTGTTCATGCGCTTCGTCCATTCTGGCAATGCACATTTCCATCAAAGCAGTGAGTTTGGCCGCTTCGTCGGCAGGTAATTCTATCGAAATGGTCTTTTCCATTATTCACCTCCATCTTGAAGTTTAGCACAGGTGTCTAATCCTATTGCAGTTTCAATGTCTCAGCCTGTTCCAGCACCGTAATCATCGGCTTGTCGTTATTGCCCAAATCGAAAATCGCGGCGCGTGCAATCTGGTTGCTTTGCGAGAGCGGCCCTTCGGCATAAACCTTATCGAGCGCGAAGCCTAATATCTTTCCGGTGTTATCTACGATCACGTCGGCCACTGTAGCGATCTTGCTGCCGCCGTCCGTCTGAATCTCGCGTCCGCGCAAGTCATCGGCGTTGATAAACGCTTCGCCGCCGTCAAATTCATCCTGATTCTTTACCGTATCCGACCCGGCAATCAGCCAGGCGTCCGTGCCGAAGAGCGCGACTTTTTTCCAGTCAATCAATTGCGCCTTGCGATTGAGAATGCCGGTCTTGCCGAGGAATACGCCGACGATTTGTGTGGCGTCGCGGCTCAGAAATACGTCTTTGATCTCGCCCAGATTTTTTCCATCAGTGTTGCTGATGAGTAATTTGCCTTTGAATTCTTTGGTTGCCGCCATGGGATGTCGCTCCTTGGTTGAATGTGGTTTGAATAAGATGAGCAATAACCGCCGTCATATCGTAGTGAATAGTAGCGAAATAAAAGGTACGCGGCTTCTCGCTCGATAAGCTCACGACTCATAGAAAAGGTATTTGCGCCACGTGGCATCGGTGCGTCCCAGATAACGCATGATTTGCCGATTGACGTTGTGGCTGAACGATTGCGGGCGTTTGAGCAGCCGCATCCCGGCTTCATCGGGCAGGTAATTGCCTTTGCGATTGTTACAGCGTTTGCAACATGTCACCAGATTGTCCCAGCCTGAACCGCCGCCGCGCGATTTGGGTACGACATGATCGAGCGTGAGTTCCGACGCGGGGTAAACGCGCCCGCAATACTGGCAGGTATAGTGGTCGCGCAACAAAATGTTTTTGCGCGACAGGCTCTTGCGCTCGAACGGAATGTGTACGTAATCAGTGAGCCGAATCACCGACGGCACGTGCATGCTGTGGCTGGTCGAACGCAGCGTGTGATCGTGCTTTTCTTCGGCGCGGGCTACGCCTTTGAGAATGAGTACGACGGCGCGGCGTGTCGTACAGACATTGATCGGCTCGAAAGTCGAATTGAGAACTAATACCCTGCCATTCATCGGTAAATTCCTCTCAAGCGTAGGGCGTGCGTGCAAGACGCTACGCGGACAAATAAAAAAGCGTGCGCCAAGGCACGCTGCAGGAGAATTTCGTTGATGGTATTTGTGAAGCCGTTAGAAAACCGGAAAAGCAAGCCGACGCGAACGAAGCCGCCACGCGCCGCCTGCTCAAACAGACGGGCCTGACTTTTCTTTGCATCGTTCTGATGGTCGTTTCAAGGCGAAATGCCTGTTGCTCAGATGTTAGGAAGATTGCACCTCAGTAATTCGTGAAAATCGCTAACGGGCCAGCACCAGTTCGTTCAAAACGCGCGCAGTATATCCACATCTTCGGGTTTGACCAAATGGGGATACCGCCGATTGGGGTGGGAGTGAGCGTCAACTTTTTGCATCGCGTTAGAGAGAAAGACCGCGTGGCAACCGTGGCACAACTTCGCCAAAGTTGTGCTGCTTCCCAGTGCGTCTGTTGGGAAAGCCGCGCAACCTTGGCGAGGTTTGCGCCACGGTCTGAACTCTCCGAATGGGTCTTTTGCCGAAAGTTAGCTCGACCTTGCAAAAGCCCTGGTGCAAAAAGTTGACTCGCACTCTTGGGGTGGTGGGTTCTTGACCCTTTTCGTAACTGCGTGATACTCACTGCCTGCATTCCCTTCATCATCAAGTGCATGGAGTACACGCTTTAGCGTGAGGCGTCCGAAGCGCGAGACTCACGCTAAAGCGTGTACTCCATGCACCCGTTTACCAGGAGTAATACGACGTGCAATTAAGTTTTCGGGCAGTGTTACTGTCTCTATGCCTCACGGTGGCCGCGTTAGCGCAAACCGCTTTTGAATACTTTCCCGACGCGCGTTACGACGCGCAGGTTCCCACGCTCAAACAGGTCGTCGGCCACGACGTAGGCGAACGCATCACGCTGCATCACGAAGTTGAAAAGTATGTGATGGCCTTGCAACAGGCTGCGCCGACGCGCTGCAAGGTGATGAAATACGCCGAGACGTGGGAAGGGCGCGCGCTTTATAACGTTATCATCGGTTCGCCCGAAAACCTCGCGCGGCTCGATGAAATTCAGGCGGGGATGCAGCGTCTCAGCGATCCGCGCAAGACCAACGCCAACGAAGCCAATCAACTCATCGCGTCGTTGCCCGCCATCGTGTGGCTGATTCATGGCGTCCACGGCAACGAGATTTCGAGTGTTGATGCCGCACTGCAAACTGCCTATCACCTGCTCGCCGCGCAAGGCGATGAACTGGTAACGAATGCGCTCAAGAACACGTTGGTCATCATTGACCCGACGCAAAACCCTGACGGACGCGACCGTTTCGGTAACTTCTTCCGCCAAAACCTGGGTCGCCAAGCTGACGCCGATTTGCAATCCGCCGAACACAACGAACCGTGGCCGAGCGGGCGCGTCAATCATTACTTGTTTGATATGAACCGCGACTGGTTCACCCAATCGCAACCCGAAACGCGCGGTCGCGTGAAAACCTTTCTCACGTGGTTTCCGCAAGTCGTAGCCGATTTGCACGAGATGGGGACGCAGAATTCTTATTATTTCGCGCCGCCTGCCTTACCGTGGAATCCGAATCTGACGAACGGCCAACTTGAATGGCTGGCGAAATTCGGGCGCAACAACGGCAAATGGTTTGATCGTTTCGGCTTCGATTATTTTACGCGCGAAGGCTACGACTCGTTTTATCCGGGTTACGGCGAAGGCTGGCCGATGTTTCATGGAGCGATTGGCATGACTTACGAACAAGCCAGCGTACGCGGCTTGCTCGCGCGACGCGACGACGAAACGACGATGGCTTACCGCGATTCGGTGCATCATCATTTCATTGCTTCGCTCTCGACGCTCGAAAACGCCGCCGCCAACCGCGAAGCCTTGCTCAAACATTTTTACGACTATCGCCGCACCGCTATCGAAGAAGGCCAACGCGAAACGGTGAAGGAATACATCATTACACCGGGCAACGACGCGGGACGCGCCGCGCGACTCGCCGCCACGCTGATGCAATGCGGCATTGAGGTCAAAGTAGCGTCGTCATCGTTCACCAACGGCAAAGCGCGCGGCTATTTTGACGAAGCTGCGCAAAGCCGTGAATTTCCGTCGGGCAGTTATATCGTCTCGCTCGCGCAACCCGCCAAGCGC